>JBDRLK010000159.1:0-9278 GCA_043813155.1 Pseudomonadota bacterium
CCGCTCTGCAGCTGCACGCCCTCGGCGTGCCTGTCGCCCCCCCGAGGAGCGGCACGCCCTCGGCGTGCCTGTTGCCCCCCCCGTGTAGCTGCACGCCCTCGGCGTGCCTGTTGCCCCCCCCGTGTAGCTGCACGCCCTCGGCGTGCCCGCCACGAGCTCAGGCGGGCCGAGGGCCCGCAGCTACGACGACGACGATGATGCAAGAAAGTCGACCATGAGCCCGGCCGTGCGCTCCGGCTGCTCGATGAAAAACAGGTGGCCCGCGCCTTCCAGTATCTCAACCGTCGAGTTTCTCAGCGCCGCATGCAGGTCATGGGCCCGCTGCACCGGAACGATCCTGTCCTCGCTGCCGTGCAGGATCAGCGTGTCGTTGGAAATCGTCCCGACCCTGTCCTCGATGTCAAAGGCAAGAATGGCCTTGAGCTGCCCGAAGTATCCGCGATAGATAATGGGGCGCTCGATCCTCCAGCGCACGAGCTGCTCGAACACCTCCGGCCTTTCCAGCACGAACCGCTCGGAGAGGGCAATGGAAAACACCCTGCGCGCAACCTCCTCCCTTGTCCCGCCCGGGCCCTTCATGGCCTGGAACGATTCCGGGGGCATCTTCACTTTTTCTATGGCTCCGCTGAAATAGGAGCAGCCCAGGATGAGCCTGTCCACCAGGTCGGGCCGCCTCAGCGCGAGCATCTGGGCGATTTTCGCGCCGAAGGAAATGCCGAAAACCGAGGTCCTCCCCGCGCCCAGCACGTCGAGGAGTCCGGCCGCGTCATCGGCCAGCATCTCCACGCTGTAGGGCCCTTTCGGCTTGTCGCTCTGTCCCGCTCCCCTGTTGTCAAAAGCAAGGATGCGGCAGTGAGGCTCGAGCCCGGCCGCGAGCCAGGAATATTCCCGGTGCTCCATCCCGAGGCCCGGGATCATGAGCAGCGGCTCGCCCTGTCCGGATTCCTCGTAGAAGAGGCTGATTCCATTCACCTCAGCGACCGGCATGCTTGCGGCCTTTCCACTTTATCACCATGGCGCTCCAGGTGTAGCCTGTTCCGGCCGCGGCAAAAACAACGGCTCCCCTCCTGTTCAGGAGCCCCTTTCGCGATGCCTTCTCGAGCGCTGCAACCTGGTCCACGCTCTGCATGTGCCCGACGCCGTCGAGGTAGACGGCGCGGCGCGCATCGAGGCCCAATTGCATGACGAGCCTGTCGTGGAACGAGCGTTTCATGAGCGTCAGGCAAAGAAGGGTAACGTCGTCCGGGCCGCACCCGGACCGCCCGAGCGCCTCTTTGATCGTCCTTCCATAATTCGGAAGGGAAACATCCTCCAGGATGGCGCGCATGGACCCCATGTCCGGCACGTCGAGGTTGTGCAGGTTGCGCTCCACCGTCCTGCGGCTCGCGGGCATGCTCGAGCCGCCCGCCGGCTGAACCACGCTCATGCTGAGCCTGGTGTCGCACATGCCGCTGAAGCCGGCCAGGACGCCCCTGCCCCCGCTTCTTCCGAGCAGGATCGCGCCCCCGCCCGCGCCGAAGTTGGACATCCACGTTGTCCTCGCGTTGCCGTAGTCGATGAGATCGCCTTCGCGCGAAGCAGTCACGACGAGGGCTTTTCGAATCCCGCGGTCGGCGGCCATCATGTCCCGCGCCACGTTCAGGGCGATGGGCAGGCCCGCGCACAGGGCATAAACCTCGAAGCACAGCGCGCGCCTCGCGCCCAGCCTGCCGGCAATGTGGCAGGCCGCGGACCAGACGATGTGCTCCTTGAACTCGCTGCCGCAGTAAATGAGAAGATCGATGTCCGGGGCTTTCACTCCCCCCCTGCGCAGCGCTTTTACCGCCGCCTTTTCGGCCATGGCCGCGCAGCCGTCGCCGTTGCCGGGCTCGTGCTTGGCCCTGAACGCCATCTTTTTCTCGACCACCCGGGCGGGCACGCCGAGAGCGCGGGCCGCGTCCCTGCCGCGGACCTTTTTGCGCGGCAGGTAAAGCCCCCAGGACAGGATGTGAATACGGGTTTTCATAATTGAAAAGCGGGCCACAAAAGCCCCTGCGCTACCCAACGCAAAGCGGGGCATGAACCCCTTGCACTACTCCTTCCCCTCCAGGGCCGTCTTTCTGGCCTCCGCCCCTTCGCAGGCCAGGCGCGACGGGCCGAAGAGGTCCCCGTCTTCCAGAAGCGCACACCCGTGGCACCTTGTGCACCAGGGCCTCAGGTCGCAGTCGCAGCAGGTGTGAAGGTCACTCCACGTGATGCCGCGCACCAGCTTCAGCAGAGGGTTTCCGTCCCAGATGTCCTTGAGCCTTGCGCGGCCGATGTTCCCGAGCGGCAGGTTCAGCATGACGCAGGGCAGAACGTCTCCCGGCGGCTCTATCACGATGCCCGATGTCCCAACGCCGCAGACCGGCTCGTCCGGTTTCTTGATTCTGCTTCGCACGGCCCTGCGCAGCGCCCGCTTGTCCACGAACCCGGCATTGCCGTAAATCGACACCATGCTCTCGCTGCTCTGCCTCAGGGAAACGGGAGAGCAGGAGCCGTCCTCGCAGACCGTCAGGTTGGGGTCCACGCCGTACTCGAAGCCTTCCTGCCCGGCAAACGCGGCCATCCTGGGAATTTCCGCAGCATTGACATCCATCATGGGCATGGACAGGTGAACGCTTACCCCGCGCTCCCTGAGCATGCGCGCGGCGCGCAGAACGCGGTCCAGGGACCCTTTCCTGCCCGTTATGCCGTCGTGCGCCTCGGGCTTGAGCGAATAGAGGCTGATCTGAACCTGCTCGAACCCCGTGTCCGCCAGGAAATCCGCTTTCTTCTCGTCGAGAAGCCAGGCATTGGTTTTCAGCCTGATGGAGAAGTGAAGCTTCCTGGCGGCCCTTGCGATCGAGAAGAAATCCTTTCTCACGAGGGGCTCCCCGCCTGAAAAGGTAAGCAGCAGCACGCCCGTATCGGCAAGGTCCCGGAGCGCGGCCGACCACTGCCGGGCCGTGAGCTCTTTCCCGCCCCGCTTCACCTGGTAGCAGTGCCTGCAGCGAAGATTGCAGCGCCGCGTCAGGTTGATCATGCAGGAGACGGGGTAGCCGCTGCGCTTCGCGAGCTCCTTGAACAGGTCATCGGCAGGGACCTTTTTTCCGTATCGTACAGGCATTTGAATTCGAATTCAAAATCCGGGGTAGGGGAGGCTTCAGCCTCCCATTGACCTCCCGCTCGTCGGGTAGCGGAGCCTCGAGGCTCCCGTTCCATTTCTCATCCACCGGGCGACTGAAGTCGCCCCTACCCTGCGGCCGGGCGGGCCAAGGGCCCGCAGCTACAGAATCTCCAGCATGCCCTTGCGCAGAATCAGGGAGACAAAATCTTTGGCGTCTTTCAGGGCCGTCCGACCGCCCACCTCGTATTCGCCCTTTATGACCTCGGCGATCTCTCCTATGCTCCTTCCGTCGCACAGGGCCCAGATCCGGGTCGCCACCTCGTTGAAGGTCTGGAGCCTGCGCGCGGCGGGAACGATGACGACTTCCCGGCCGTCTATCGTCCGGGAGGCCACGTTGGCGTGTTTTCTCACCCTGGTGCCGGCCGTAATGGACGCTTTGCCTTTCTTTGCTGCCCGCGCCGCCGGCTTTTTCTTTCGCGCAGGCGTCTTCCCTGCCTTCTTCACGGCCGCTTTGCCTGCCCTGCTTTTTGTTTTCTCGCTCTTGTTTTTTGTTTTCTTTCCCGGCATTCTAACCATCCCTCCGGGCTGTAGTGCGGCCCTTCATGGGCCGCCCAGCGGGGCTGAAGCCCCGCACTACGAGCCCCGCATTACAAATTTTTCTTTCCCGGCATTTAAATATCCTTCAAAAAAAGCCCGCTCGCCAGCAGCTGCAAAAGGTTTTTTCCCAGCACGTCGGCGGAAACCCTCTTCTTTTTCGAGCTGACAAAAACTTCCATGGACTGCCTCACGCTGCCCAGGATCATGTAAGAGGCAATCTCGACGTTGCACTCGCGAATGATTCCCATCTCCTGCCCGTGCCGCAGGGACAATTGAATTAGTGCCAGCATGCCTTCATAAAATTCATTCAGCTTGTTGTCAAAGTCGGGGTCAACCCCCACGGCACCGCGCAGCAGGATCTTTGTCAGATCGAGGTTGCCCGTAAGAGTGGTAAGAATCCGCTCGACATTTCCGAGCATCTGGTCGATGACCGGGGGCGCCCCAGCGGACAGGTCGACACGGCTGATATTCATGGCCAGCGCGCCCGTGAGGCTGCCCAGAAGCTCTCCGAACACCTCGCGCTTGCTCTTGTAATACTGGTAGAATGTGCCGCGTGAAATGCCCGTTTCCTTTATGATGTCTTCGACCGTTGCGGCGTGATACCCCTTTTCACTGAAAACCTTGCGTGCGCTGGTGTTGATCTGCCTCTTTCTCAGTGCCCTGTTCATTTACCTGATTAAAAAACTGTAAACGCTTCCGCCGTTCGAGTGAATGAGAATCCTCTCTGATTTCACGAAGGCGGGTGCGCTGCTGCCCCACATGGGCGTAAACCTGTCGAACACCTGGCCGGTTTCCCTGCTCAGCACGAGAAGGCCGTAGTAGCTGTCCGTGACAACGATGAGATCCTTGTAGACGGCCACGGGGGAAACCGCTTTGCATGGAAACTCGCTCAGCCAGACGGTCTCTCCCCCCGTGTCCCTTGACAGCCTGGCCACGCCCTTGTTCGTGATGGAAACGTAAATCTCGTCGCCGTCGACATTCAGGCCGCTTATCATGCTCAGGTCGCTGCGCCGCCAGAGGATCGCTCCGTCCTCCGGGTCGAGGCTGAACAGCCCGCCCCGGAAAGAGCTGAACAAAATCTCATCGCCCAGCACGACCGGGGTCGTGTTCACGTCGATCTTGCTCGAGGCCAGCTCCATCTCTATCTGCGAGGGAACGAACTCGGAAAGATCGGTCCTCCATTTTTCCGAGCCTTCGATGAGATTGATGCCCACGGCCGTACCGTTCGAAAAACCGGCAAGGACCGTGTCGCCGTGAATGGCGACCGATGCCGTGCTCTCTACGATGTAGCCTTCCGGCGGCTCCCATTGGAAAATCCACAACCCCTTGCCGTTGCGGGCGTCGATGGCATGGACCTTGCCCCGAATGTCCTTGAAGAACAGGGCCCTGCCGTGAAGAACCGGCCTGGAGCGGATTTCTCCGCCCGCCTCGTATTGGAAAATCTCCCGGCCGCTGCCCGCGTTCAGCGCGTAAAGACGCCCTGCATCGTTTCCAAAGTAGACGATGTTCGCCTCATGGTCCAGCGTGGGCGTCGAATGGATCGCATCGCCGCTGTGAAAGCGCCAGATCAGCCTGCCGTCACCCGAGCCGAGCGCATAGAATCGTCCCGCCGAGGTCCCCACGTAGATCCTTCCGGTCTCCGGGTCGGCCAGCAGGCTGCCGCCTTCATAGGGATTGTAGCTTCGCTCGAAGTTGAGCACGAGCGGGCGGTACCATTGATCCTTCAGGACTTTCCTGCCCTCCAGCTTGCCCTGGCTCCATCGATAGGACGGGTGGCGCTTTTTGCCGGCGCATCCGGCTGCGAGGATGAGCGCCATGACGAGCAGCGATGCGGCTTTAATGGATGCTGTCCTCTTCATTCAACGGCCTTTTCTTCCGTCTTTTCATCACCGCCGCCGGCTTCCGCCCCTTTCTCTTTTCCTCCTGCAGGGCCGGCCTCCTTTTCTTCGCCGGCTGAAGCCCCGCCGGCCGCTTCCTCGGCCTCGCGCTCCTTCTTCATTATCTCGAGCTGCTTCTTGAGCTTCTCCAGCATCTCCGGCGTAAGCTCGGTGCTGCCCGGCCCGCCCGGCCCTCCCGGGCCGCCCGGAACGCCGAGCATGCCGCCCGGACCCGGCGGCTTGAACAGCGCCGGGCTGAGCTCCACGCCCTCCTTGCCTGCTATTCTCTCCTGCAGGTATGCCAGCAGCGGAGACATCTCGTTCGCCTCGTTGATGGCATTGGAAATCTTCTTGTACAGCGCGGCAGCCTCTTTCGGCCTGTTCTCCAGCTCGTTGAGCCTCGCCATGTGATACCGGGCAAGCTCGGCGTAGCGTCCGGATTCACACGCTTCCAGGGCCTTGTACTGCTTCATGGCCTCATCCCTTTTTCCCTGCCCTTCGTAGGAGAAGCCGAGCCCCTCGTAGATAAAATGCAGCAGACCCTCCATGTCGGACGGATCCTCCAACAGCTGCTTGTAAGCCTTGATGGCCTCATCGAACCTGCCCAGGCCGAGCTGCGCCGAGGCAATGCCGAGCGTTGCGGTCTTTTTCACTCCCGCGGTTTTCGCGTTTGCCTCGACCTTCTTGTAGGCCTCGAGCACGGCCTCGTCCTTGTGGAAAAGGGATCCGAATGTCTCTTCCTCGGTATTTTTCTCGGCCCCCTCAAAATACTCGGTCGGGACAACACTCTTCTGCGTGACATCGAACACGCTGTCCAGGTGCTTCGAGGATTTGACCTTGCGGCCCTGCATATAGGACCACGTCACGGCTCCGAGCAGAACCAGCATAAGGATAGCGAGAGAAACAATGATAATCTGCCTCGAGTGCCCGGCCGCCCACTCGCCCACTTCCCAGCCCCTCTGAACGAACTCGTCCGGCTTCTTCATTTCCTTTCTGCTGAATTTTCTCTTTCCGCGCGCCATGTTTTACTCCAATCATTAGTCGCCGGCTGCCGGTCGACCGTCGCCGGACCGCCTCCACCTCCATGGTCTGCTCCCTTGGCTCAGCCGTGTTGCTGCCGGATACCGCTGTTTTATATAACAGCCCAGTAATATATAGTTTGGGCTTTATTATGTAAAGCATTATTTGGTGGATTCAGGTCCCCCCTCCCCGGGCTCCTGCACCCGTTCTTCCACCGGCTCTTCCGCCGGTTCTTCCCTTGTCTCTTCCACCCGCTCCTCCAAACGTTCCTCCACCGGCTCTTCCTCCGGCTCCTCCCTTGGCTTTTCCCTGCGCTCCTCCCTCCTGGGCTCACTCCTCCTGCGGATGAAGGCGACACTGAAAAGCGGCGTGTGCACGGCCCGCTCCGTGGTCAGAACGCTTTTCATGAAAATACATTCTTTCACCTCGTCCTCGCCGAACGGCTCCTCGCTGCAGTCACCGATCAGGTCGACAAGCGGCACGGAGCCCCGCCGGGCCACCCTGCCGATCGTTACGTGGGGGCGGAACTTCCGGGTTTCCGACTTGAAGCCAAGCCCGCCGAGCTCATCGTTGATCCTTGCCGCAAGGTTCCCCAGCCGCTCCTTTTCGTCCTCGATGCCGACCCAGATGACACGCGGTGAGCCGAACGACGGAAACGCTCCGAGCCCTTTCACGGTAATCCCGAACGCGTTTATCTGGGAAAGGCGCTGCAGCCGCTCCTTGACCATGGAGACCAGGGGCGCATCCATGTCCCCGATAAAGCGAAGCGTAATATGAACATTGTCGGGATGCACCCAACGCACTATCCAGTTTCCTTTTTCGAACAGCGGTTTTTTCCTGGCGAGAAAGTCGATGATGTTCCTGTGCGTTGCCTGCGACAGGCGCACCTCGATGAACGTTCTTACCATATTGAGTGGTTTCATGTTATCTTCCCACGGTAATCACGCGAAGCTGCCTGCGCGCGCGGCACAATTATTTTTTCTCCAGCATGTCCAGAAGCAGCTTCAGCGCCAGCTGGGCGGAAAGCATCTTGACCGATCCGCGGTCCATGGCCGCAAGCCAGTGCTTCTTTATCACCCTGCGGCCGCCTGCAGCGGCCCCGATGCAGACCAGTCCCACGGGCTTGCCCGCCGTTGCGCCGGTCGGGCCCGCGATGCCCGAGGTCGCGATTGCGCAGGACGCCCCGGCCGCCCGTTGGGCTCCGGCGAGCATTTCCCCGACCACCTGCGCGCTCACTGCGCCGCGCCGCGCCAGCGTTTCCGCCTTTACCCCCAGGAGCCGCTCCTTGACCTCGTTGTCGTATGCCACGATGCCCGCCAGAAACGCCTTCGAGCTGCCCGGCACCATGGTCACGAGATTGGCGATCGTGCCGCCGGTGCAGGACTCGGCGCAGGCAAGCGTCATCTTCCTCGCAGCCAGGACCCGCACGATGCGCTCCGGAAGCGACTTCCCGTCGAGCGAGACGATACAAGGTGAGAACGTCCCTGTCAACGCCTCCACCGCGGCGGCAACACGGCCCCCGCGCCCGGCCGGCCGGATTCCCCCGCCTTCGGCAGGGAAAATACCGACCCTGACATCGGGAAAGCTCAGGCAGGCTTCAATCCTCACCTTTGCATTGCGCTTCTGAAACGACCCCACCCTGGAAAACAGGAGGTGCGGGTCCTTCGACAGCATGACGATATTCAGTTTCTCTCTCCTGGCTGCGTGCATATTTTCTGTTTCATATCAAAATTACCCGTGATATACAATCTAAATGATTGATTTCGAACTCAAGGATATAGAGATTTTCTGCCGTGTCGTCCGGCTCGGCAGCTTCTCCGGGGCGGCCCAGTCTCTCTACGTCGCCCAGTCGTCCGTCAGTGAAAGAATTTCAAAGCTCGAGGAGAAGATCGGCGCCAGGCTGATCGACCGCCGGAGCAGGAAAATCCTTCCGACCAGGGCAGGCAGGCTCCTTTATCAGCGCGGCCTCAAGCTCCTCGACGTGAAGCGGGAAATCGCCTCCGAGCTCGATGACTTCCTGAACGTTGCAAGGGGCGACATCCTCATCGGGAGCAGCACCATACCCGGCGAGTACATACTTCCGAAGATCCTGGGGACCTTCACGAAGGAGCACCCGGGAATCAGGGTCAACCTGAGCATCGCCGACACGTCCGCCGTCACCGACGGCGTCAGCGAGGGTGTTTTCGAAGCCGGGATCGTGGGCTCCATGCAGCAGCGCAGGGGCCTTGTCTTTAGAAAGCTGTGGGACGACGTTCTCGTCCTCGTCGTTGCGCCGGGGCACAGGTGGACAAAGAAGAAAAGGGTCAGCCTGCCGGAGCTCGCCGGCGAGCCTTTTTTACTGAGGGAAACCGGCTCCGGAACCAGGAGGGAGCTGGAGCGGCGGCTTGCAAAATCCGGGGCGCCCGGGCCGTGCGAGTTCAAGGTCGCCGCCGTGGTGGGAAGCTCCACTGCCGCGAAGCAGGCCGTCAAATCCGGCACAGGCGTGACGATTCTCTCGTCGAGGGCCGTGGAGGACGAGCTGCGCCGCAAGGAGCTTTTTATCGTGCCCGTCGGCAACCTGACGATCAGGCGAAATTTCTTTCTCGTCTATCACGGCAAGCGAACCCTGTCGCCGGCCTGCAAAGCTTTCATCCGGTTCCTCGGGTAGTGCAGGGGCT
>JBDRLK010000160.1:0-4832 GCA_043813155.1 Pseudomonadota bacterium
ACAACCCTCGTCCCCTCGTCACAGCCGCACCCCTTGATAGCGACCTCCTCACCGCCGCGCGCCGTGCCCCGGTCCGGCGTCACGGAATCGACGCGCAGAGCGTCCCCGCCGCCTCCTCCGCCCGACGAGCAGGAGATCGAAATCATCACGAGCACCGGCAAGACCGCCGTCCGGATATTTTTTCTTTTATTTTTCATGTTCATGATTACCATACCCATGTAAATAAAAATCAGCAAGACCCATGGGCCGGGCCGGCCCGCCGCAGCACGCCGAGGGCGTGCAGCTACAAAACAAGGGAGCACGAACAGCCCCCCATCGAGCTCAGAGGGCCCGCGGGCTCCCCACCGTCCGCGTCTTCCTGCGAAGCGGCGTCCTCATCCGCCGCGCCCACCCTGATCTCCATGACCAGCCCCGGAGAAGGACAGACCATCATGTTGCCTTCACGGTCGACCAGCCTGAAGCCTTCCACGATTTCCTCGCCCGGCTCGTCCGGCGCCCTGACGTTGAATTCGAAAAACGCCGCGGCGCCCGGCAAAACATCTCCATCGAGAACAGCGGCAACATCCCACGACGGCCACTGCCCTTCCGCGTACAGCCTGCTCGCCTCTCCCTCCGCCGCAGCCTCGGACACGAGCCACACCTCCCCTTCTCTCCACGCCTCGCTCCCCGCGTTTTCAATCTCGATCCACGCGCCCCCAGCCTCGCCGGCCGGCAGGGTCCTGGAATAGGAAAAATCCAGCAGGCGGCCGGCGAACCGCGGCGGCGGGTCTCCCATTTGCTCCGGGCTTCCTTCGTCCGCCTCGCCGTCGCAGTCGTTGTCCTGATCGTCGCAAAGCTCGTCCACCGGGGAGCGCAGGCGAACGCACGCCAGGCAGCCGCTCAAACAGCGCATGCGGCCCTCGGCGCATTGGCCGGGCTCCCCGGTGTCGCAATATTGATTTCCTCCGCCCGGGTCCGGCCCCCCGCACGCGCCCCATGAGCCCCACGCGCAATTCGACCCGCACGTGCGCGATTGCGTCCCGCAAACCAGTGACGGGTTTGCGCAGGCGCCGCAGGACCTGGTTTCGCTGTGCCCGGCCGTGCACTCGCAGGTCACGCAGCCGGCCGGGCCCGTGGGCGTGTCGTCGGGCACCTGGGACACATTCACGATAAAACACTCGCCCCACCCGCAGCCGCCCCCGAAATAGTCGGCCACGAGCGGCGAGGTGTCGATGATGTAGCCCACGCCGCACCTTGCCCCGGCATTGTCCTCGACCCACGCTGCCGGGCCGTTGTCCTGCACGTCCACCACCACGCACCTGTCGCCGCGCTCGAGCTTCAGCTTGGCGCCGCAGTAAAACGCCGACCTTTCCGTCGAGTACCACCACCTGCCGTTCGCAATGGGACCGCAGCTCGTGTTATGGTTGCACGCCGACGGGTCGTAGTGCGGCGGCTCGCACCCGCCGTAGCAGGTCAGCACGTGAGGCCACGGCGCCGCGCCGCTGTGCGAGTAATGATAGGCAAAGAGGCTTACGCCGACCCTGGGAGCGTTTTCATCTTCGTCGCCCGGCTCGCACGAAACCAGAGCCATAGAAAGTACGGCGGAAAGAACAAGCGCCGGCAGCGGGCCATCAGCCCGCCCGCAGCTGCGCCCCCCCGGGGCGCCTGTGGGGCACGCCGAGGGCGTGCAGCTACAAAATAAACGTGCAGCCACAGCCGCCTCCCACCGCGCTTGCAGTGTTTTCGTCATCCGGCTCTTCCTCTTCTTCGCCCGCGTCCTGCTGCGCTCCGCCGTCCGCATCGCCCGCCGTGACCCGGACTTCAATCTCTATCCCCGGGCCCGGGCATCTCATCATCTGCCCATCGCTGTCGATCAGCGCGAACCCTTCTATAATTTCGTCGCCTTCCGATGCCTTCGCCATGATGCTCAGCTCGAAAAGCCCTGTTTCTCCCGAAACAACATCGCCGCCCAGCACCGAGGCAACGTCCCATGAAGGCCACGTATCCTCCACGTGAAAAAGGCTGACCTCGCCGCCGGCAGCGGCCAGCGATCCGAGCCACACATCCCCTTCCCTCCAGGTCTCGGTCCCCATGTTCAGGAATTCCACCCACGCGGGCGCGACCTCACCCTGGCCCAGGCTTCTCGGGTATGAAAAATCCAGCAGCTGCCCGGCATAGGGCGGCGGGGGGTCCCCCATGTCTTCGGGGCCGCCTTCATCCGCCTCGCCGTTGCAGTCATTGTCTGTGCCGTCACACAGCTCCGCGGCCGGATCGTGAAGACGCGCGCAGCCGATGCACCCTGCCATGCAGCGCATTCTCCCTTCGGCGCACGCTCCCAGCTCTCCCGTGTCGCAATCCTGGTTCCCGCCGCCCGGGTCCGGCCCGGCGCACGCGCTCCAGGGCCCCCACTTGCAGTCGGCCCCGCAGCTTCGAGATTGCGTTCCGCAGACCAGGGACGGGTCCGCGCACGCGCCGCACGTGCTGCTCTCCGTTTGCCCGGGAGTGCACACGCAGCCGCAGGTGCAGCCCGTCGTGTGGTCCACGGCCTGCAGGTAGGGAAAGGGATTAATGCCGCAGTCGTAGCAACCGTCCGGATACATGGAAAAATGCAGGTGGGGCGCCGTCCACTCGGCGCCCGTGTTGCCCAGCGTCCCGATCTGCGTTCCTGCCGCCACGTATCCGCTCCAGCGCGTTATGGTGTCGAGATGCGCGTAATAAGTATACCACCCGCAGTTGTCCACGATGGTCACCCTGTTGCCCCCGGCGCCCGCGTACCCGGCCCTGACAATGGTTCCGCTCCGGCCCGCGACGATCGGCACGCCGCGCGCGCCGAAGATGTCGTTGCCGTAATGGTCCCCGCCGATATAATCGCTGTTGTCCGGCGAATGAGCGGGATGCGGAGGGCAGGTGAAATTCGACCAGTTGCCGTCATACCCGCCGTTGTGAGGCCCGCAGACCGGATAAACCTCGAGATAGGGGTCGCAGGTCACGGCGGCAAGAAAAGTCCCGTAACCGCTTTCACACTCCGAATGGGTGGCGCAGTCCTGGTCCGACCATGTGCATGTCGTGTTGACCGCCAGCAGTGAGATGGCCAGCACCGCCGCTATTTTTCTTTTACGGCGCATTTCGTCAATAAAGCTGCAGCTGCATGCCCCTGGCGTGCCTCACAGGCGCCCCGAGGGGCGCGGCTACAGGGTATTGCCGCACCCGCATCCTCCCCCGAGAGCCTCCGTCACACCCTCGTCCTCGGGCCCGGCATCCGGCCCGGCTTCGTCACTCCCGGGCCCGTCATCAGCGGCATTCACCTTGATCCTTACCTCCAGCTCCAGCCCGGGGCCGGGGCAGTTCATCTTGTCTCCCTCGTGATCGATCAGCCTGAAACTTTCGGCAATATCCTCTCCCGCCTCGTCGGGCGCTTTGACCGAAAACTCGAAATACCCAGGCTCGCCGGGCCGCACGTCGCCCGCCAGCAGGGCCGCGACGTCCCATGACGGCCACGCCTCCTCGTCATGCAGCCTGCTCGCCTCCCCTTCCCATGCCGTCTCCGAGCCCAGCCACACTTCGCCTTCTTTCCACGTCTCTGTTCCCATGTTCACGAACTCGGCCCACGCGCCGCCCGCCTCCCCGGCCGTGAGGCTCCTCGGGTAGGAGAAATCCTTGAGCAGCGCG
The DNA here is from genome assembly GCA_043813155.1 of Pseudomonadota bacterium. GTDB lineage: Bacteria > Myxococcota_A > Polyangia > DRWM01 > DRWM01 > JBDRLK01. The sequence continues at coordinate 3,649 of JBDRLK010000160.1, forward strand.
GCGAACCGCGGCGGCGGGTCCCCCATTACCGTCGGGCCGCCGTCATCCACGCCGCAGTTGCAGTCATTGTCCACGTCATCGCATAGCTCGGCGACCGGCTCGTACGCGCGCACACAGGTCAGGCACCCTTCCACGCACCTGACCCTGCCGTCCACGCAGGGCCCGCACTCGCCCGTGTCGCACACGCGCGTCCCGCCGTCCGGGTCCGGGCCCGCGCATCCGCCCCATGCGCGCCACTGGCAGTCGCCCCCGCACGAGCGCGACTGGGCGCCGCAGTCGCAGCAGGCGCGCGAATCCACGGCGCCCGGGCTGCAGGGCCCCTGGTCGTGGCACGCGGACCAGCCGCCCCACATGCAGTCGCCCCCGCAGGTGCGCGACCGCCAGCCGCAGTTGCCGCACCCGCCTGTCTGCGTCTCGCCCGGCGAGCACTGGCAGGTGGTGATGTTGTTGCGCCTCGTAGCCGTGTAGGAGCTCGTGGCGGTCCGCGTGCGGTGCACGATCCCGTAGGAGCAGCCCAGGGCCTCGTACACCCACATCGTTCCCCACCCGTTGCCGCTTTCATAAAGGAAGACGTGCGACGAGCTGGCAAGGGCGTCCGCCCGCTGCAAACTGCTTCGCGACACGGAGTACCAGTGCGTGGAGCTGTAGCGGAAGTTATCGGCCACGTAGCGAAACACGTGGCAGGCCTCCACACCGATGGGGTTCGGGACCTGCCAGACTTTTGTCACGAAGCCCGAGCAGTCGGCCCCGTAACCGCCCCAGTGTGTGCAGCTCGGGCAGTTTCCCGAGCAGCCGCCCGTGCCGCATGCGTAGTTCGGGTTGCAGCCCGACCTGCACCAGCACTCCCCGCCCCACCAGTAGGAAAACCCCACGCCCGACTGGGCGCGGCAGATGATGTCGTCGATCGACTCGCGGGGAGGGTCGGACGGGAGCGGGAGCGCCGCGAGCAGGACCGCCGCCATGACGGCCGCGGCCGCCAGAAGCGCTTTCATGCGGCCGCTCAATTCCACGTCCACCTCATTACTTTTACGCCGCTGTCCGTGAAAGCCATCTGGTAAATGCCGCCGCCTGCGGTCACCTTGAACTCCCTGTACTGCTCCCACACCCTGATCGTGTAGGGTGAGGTGAAAGCAAGCAGGCGGCCGAGGTATTTGTCGAATAGGACGCCCGCGTTCTTCTCGAAC
>JBDRLK010000161.1:0-2487 GCA_043813155.1 Pseudomonadota bacterium
CGTAGCTGCACGCTCTCGGCGTGCCTTAGTACAGCGCCCCGCAAGTAAGGGACCACTCACTACTGCGGGCGCGCCTGCTGGCCGTCTCGCGGCTTACGTCCTCGCGCCCTCGTCGATGTAGCCCTGCTACGCCTCCATCGGACGCTGCGGGCGCGCTCGCGATCCGGCTCGGCAATCACGCCCTCGCTACGAGACTGGTCCCTTACTTGCGGGGCGCTGTACCAAGCTTGTAGCTGCACGCCCCTGGCGTGCCCATGAATCGAATGGTACTGCACGCCCCTGGCGTGCCAGATACAGGCTGGCCAAGGGCCAGCAGCTACAAGATATAGTATGTGTCGCTGTTGGTCGGGAGATAAATCGACAGGCTCGGCCCGCAGCACCATAGCATGAAAAGCCATGGGACTTACAAAAGCGCGCAACATAGGCATCGCGGCGCATATCGACGCGGGCAAGACCACGGTGACGGAGCGCATCCTGTTCTACACGGGCGTCAACCGCACCATGGGAGAGGTGCATGACGGCAAGGCCACCATGGACTTCATGAAACAGGAGCAGGAGCGCGGCATCACCATTGCCTCGGCCGCCATCACCTGCGAGTGGAACGGTCACAAGATCAACATCATTGACACGCCGGGACACGTGGACTTCACCATCGAGGTGGAGCGCTCCATGCGCGTGCTGGACGGGATCGTTGCGGTTTTCTGCGCCGTCGGCGGCGTGGAGGCCCAGAGCGAGACCGTGTGGGGCCAGGCGGACCGCTACCAGGTCCCGAGAATCGCCTTTATCAACAAGATGGACCGGCCGGGCGCCGACTTTCTCGACGCGGTCTGCCAGCTCAATGAAAAGCTGGGCGCCGTGGCCGTGCCCTTCCAGCTCCCCATGGGCGGCGGCGATGATTTTCACGGCGTGATAGATCTTATCGCCATGGAGGCCATTGATTTTCGCGACAACAGGATGCAGAAAAGCGCCATCCCGGCGGAATCCCGGGAAGCGGCCGACAAAGCGCGCGGCGTCCTGCTCGAGCGCCTGGCCGAACATGACGACGAGATCGCGCAGCTTTATCTCGATGACAAGCCCGTGCACGAAGACCTCATCCGCACGGTCACGCGCTTCTGCGTGCATCGCTCGCTGCTCACGCCGGTTTTCTGCGGCGCGGCCTATAAAAACATCGGCATCCAGCTTCTTCTCAACGCGATCACGGACTACATGCCCTCCCCTTTGAATCGCGGCACGACAACGGGCCATGACATCGACGACCCGGAAATCACCCACACGCGCCATCCCGCGGCCGCCGACCCCTTTTCCGCCCTTGCGTTCAAGATCATTCACGACCCCTTCGTGGGCCAGCAGACGTTTGTGCGCACCTACTCTGGCATGCTGAAGGTCGGCGACACGATCCTCAACGCCACCACGGGCAAAAAGATCCGCGTCAGCAGGATCCTTCGCATCCACGCGAAAGACCGCAGGGACATAGGCGAAGTGGGTCCCGGCGACATCGTTGCCCTGATCGGCCTGAAATCCACGCACACGGGCCACACGCTTTGCTCCGTCGACGCGCCCCTGCTCCTGGAGTCCATGCGCGTGCCCGAGCCCGTGATCAGCGTGAAGGTGGGCACGGGCAGCCGCAAGGAGCATGACAGGCTGGTGCAGTCGCTTCGCAAGATGGCGCTCGAGGACCCGTCCTTTACCGTGCGCCAGGTCGAACGCGTCAACGAGACCGTGATCGCGGGCATGGGAGAGCTGCATCTGGAGATCATCGTGGACAGGCTCAAGACCGAGTTCAACGTCACGGCTAACGTGGACCGGCCTTCCGTGGAGTATCGCGAGACCGTCTCGAGGGAGTTCAGGCACGAGCACAAGCACGTCAAGCAGACGGGCGGCAAGGGCCAGTACGCCCACACCATCATGCTGGTCGAGCCCAACCCGGGCAATGGTTTCGAGTTTGTCAATGCCGTGGCAGGCGGCAACATCCCCGTGGAATTCATCCCGGCCGTGAAAAGGGGCGTCATGGAAACCATGGAAAAAGGGATCCTGGCCGATTACCGCGTCGTGGACCTGAAGGTCACGCTGCTGGACGGCAGCGCCCACGACGTGGACAGCTCGGACCTCGCATTCAAGACCTGCGGCGCCGTGTGCTTCAAGGAGGCCTTCAGAAGAGCAGCACCCAGGCTGCTCGAGCCGGTCATGTCCGTTGAAATCGCCACGCCCGACGAGTTTATCGGCGACATCGTGGGCGACCTGAACCGCAGGCGGGGAAAGGTCTTGAGCATGCGCCGCTACAGGAAGGGAAGCCAGAAGATCGTGGGCCAGGCGCCGCTCAAGGAGCTTTTCGGCTATGCCACGGCAATCCGCACTCTTTCATCGGGCCGAGCCAACCACGCCATGGAGCTCGAGAGCTACGCGCCCATGCCTGAAAACATGCAGGAAAAAGTGCTGGAAGAGGCCCGCAAGCGCATGGCCGGTTCCGGTTCCCATGTGTAGTGCGGG
>JBDRLK010000162.1:0-7225 GCA_043813155.1 Pseudomonadota bacterium
GTCCCCGTCACGACGGAGGCGTAGTCGTTCTACGCCGACGAGTGGCGGGGTGCAGCAACGCAGCCAGCCGGGATGGATCGGCGCCCAGAAATGTGAATCTATTGTTGAGTGCGCCCTAAAGCCTCCCCTACCCACGAATTCTATTTCGTCCTCTCCCAGCCTTTCACCCACAGACGGTCGACAATGGGCGCGTTGCGCCACCTGAGCGCCATGATTGCATCGACCAGGTCCTGCAGCGTGCCTGCCGTCGGATCGATCACCGCTATCACGGCACGGCTCATCCTCCTGTTGAGCGTCACCTTCCCGGCCAGAAACGTGTTGACGGCGCCTGCACAGGAAAGCTCGGCTGATTCCGCCTCCGGATGGAACCGGGCGGAGACCTTGCCCCCCTCGCCGAATTTAATGAAAACAAGCTCGCTGTGGTTCGGGCTCTTGCACCCCCCCCCGCCCGAGGGAGCGGCCCCGGCAGGGGCGGGCGCAATGCGGACGGTCAGGCATTCATGTGACTCGCGGGGCAGGGTTTCAGAGCCCGCGCACAAAGGATATATGATCGGGTACTCGGTGTCTTCGGCAGGCGGCAACCAATGAAATTCAATCTCCTTTTCCAGGGGGCATTCTCTGACCCCGGGATTTTCGGCTTTGCGGGGCAGCACGAGGGGAATGACCCTCAACCCGCCGGCCGGCGACTTGACGTGAATGGCAAGCTCCCTGACCCCCTTGCTCGACCTGATGATCTTGTCGAGCTCGGCCAGCGGCAGGTCCGGGGGCTCGACCACTCTCAGGACCGTCGAATCGCCTGTTCGCGGCATGGGACAGAAGCCGAGCGGAGCGGAGGGAATGTTCATGTCGCCTGCCGCTTTTCCACCGGGACAGGAAGCGAGATTCGAGGCCGGCAGTCGCACGCGAAACGGGTCGATCCGGACAGCCGCATCCTGAGACTTGCCCGTTGCCTGCTCTGAAACGAGAGCGGCAGCCCGGCTCTTGACTTCCACGGATTTCCAGAATGAAAAGACAAAGGCGATCACGAGAACGGTTACAATGCCGAAACGGAAAAAACCGCCCTTTCCACCGGCTTTCACGTGTATGGCGTGCAGGGAAATCAGTGTGACGAAACCGGTGCCCACGCACAGAAACAGGATAACGGCGGTCTGAACGATCCTGCCGGGAGATCGCAATCCCTCGATGCCGCCGATCAGGAAGAGACCGGCGAAGAGGCAGAAATGCGCGAGCGCGATGAAAAGCATGGAAAACGCTGTCCATGATCCGCGGTTCCCGGCCCTCAGAACGAAATAGAAACATGCAATGCTTACCAGTAAGCCGGAGGACAGCAATACGAGCCAGGCCGCTGCCATGCGCTCCGGCATTCCGGAGAAATGCACGTACGACGCCAGGGCCGCCAGGGTAAAACCTGTAACGACAACAGGAGCAGCGGTCAGCGCTGCGGCGGCAAGGGAAGTCCGGCCCTTTTCCTCTTCCGTCGCCGAAAGGCAGGAGAGCGCCGCGGCCAGCAGCACGCCGGCCATGCACACGGCCCAGAATCCGGTTGCGGCGTTCAGCGCCAAGGCACTGCAGCCGATCGCTTCCAGGGAGGCCCGACCCTGCCCGGGCCCTGCCTGTGCCATGCGGGAGAGGCCGCTGGTTTCATACAGGAAATAGAGACTGGAAAGCAGCAGGATAAAAAGAAAACCGGCTTCCCGCTGCTCCCTGAATATCTTTCTTTCCGAATACAGGCCGGCCCAGACCAGCGCGGCGGCCGCGGCGGCAAAGGCCATGACCCCGTACGCCATGAGCCGACCTTCCGGTCCGCAGGCGGGGGCGGCGATGAAAGCCTGAAATCCGAATCCTGAAAAGATGCAGATGACCGCAGTGCCGGCCGATCCTGTGACAATGCGTTTCATTTAAAGCAGACATAATATGACAACCGTTCGTACATTTCAAATTAAAATTTGAGTTTTATTTAAAATGAGTTTTCCTTGTTGACTTTTAATAAAGCCAAAACATATAATAATTAAAAAGTCTTTCTTTCAAATAACTATTAATGGAGCGAACATGACTAGGAAATCAGGTCTTTTCATTATGGCCTTCTGCCTTATCTGCACGGTGAGCCTGCCGGCTTTCGGAGAGAGTATTAAAACGACGGTCCTGGGATTCAATGTCGACCCGGGCGCCGAAACCTTTTCCGAGACCTTCACAGCAGAGCTCAGGGCCGCCGTTGAGGCGAGAGAAAATCTCGGCCACACAGGTAAAACACAGGACCTGGAACAGCTTGCCCTTGCTTTCGGGTGTCCCGAGACGCCCGACATGGCATGCCTGAAGGAAATAGGGGGGGGGCTTGATTCCACGCATCTTCTCTACGGCGAGGTGAGGAAAGCCAGTGAAAAACCGCCCTATTCGTTTCAGGTTACGACCCATCTTTTCCTGACGAGCACGGGAAAAATCTCCAAATCCACCGAGCTTCTCATCCCCCATGACAAGCAGGGGACGGTCTACCTGCAGGAAGGGGCCGACAGGATCGTCGCGGAGCTGTTCAGCGAGTCGCCGTCCACCACGATCATCGTTCAATCCAACGTCCCGGGCGCGACCATTCTTCTCGACAACAACAAGGCAGGAGTCACGGGGCCGGACCCCATCTGGCTGAGGGACATTGAACCGGGAAAGCACCGGGTCGTCGTGAAGAAAAAGGGGTACAAGCTCTTCGAAAAGAAAATCAACATCAAGGAGGGCAAGCGCGTGGACATTGACGCTCCGCTGCTCAGAGAGGAAGAGACAGGCCCCGGCGAAATCGTGCCTCTCGAAGGGAGCAAGGCCAAGAAGAAGAAGGACAGCAAGTGGAAGCTGTACACGGGCGTTGCGCTCACCATTACGGGGCTCGGCCTGGCGGGAGGCGGCATATACTACAGCGTCAAGACCAACAGTTACAGCGACGACCTCGGTGATGCAAGACAGATGACCATGCCCGACCAGAACGTGTGCTCCTGCTTCAAGGCCGGCCTGGACGCGCAGACCCTGGAGGATTGTTTCGGCGGAGGCTCGGCGCCCACCGAGGCGCAAAGGGACGAGGTGATGGGCATATGCGACAAGGAGTCCGGGCTCACCACCGGCCAGGCCGCGATGTACGCCGTCGGCGCCGTGGTGGGAGGCGTCGGGCTGTACTTCCTCATCGACCACCTGATTCACCGCCCCGAGAAGAAGCAAACGGAAGAAGGATACATCGAAGTGTCGAAAAAGCCCGATATCCATGTTGTGCCCTCCATCGGCCCGACCAGCGGCGGGCTGGCCATCTCGGGATCGTTTTAATAAAACCTTCGGTTTTCGGCTGTCGGCCATCAGCTTTCAGCTTTAAGCATTCAGCATTCGGCATTCGGAAGAAAAGGAATTATGAGGATAATTGCGGGATCGAAAAAGGGGACGAAGCTTGCCGGTCCCGGCGGCCGGAAAATCCGGCCTACACCGGACATGGTCAGGGAGAGCCTGTTCAATATCCTGGGCCAGGTCTTGTCGGGCATGCGCTTTCTCGACCTCTACGCAGGGACCGGGGCGGTGGGGCTCGAGGCGGTGAGCCGCGGGGCCGACGCGTGCGTTCTCGTGGACAAGAGCAGCGAGGCGGTGGCGCTGTGCAGGAAGAATTCCGAGCGGCTGCTGCTGGCCGAAAAGGTCAGGATCATGCACATGGACGTCATGATGGCCGTTGAAAGGATCGCCGCGAAAAACCTGTCATTCGACATTATCTTCGCCGGGCCGCCCTTTGATGAAAGCACGCAGGTGCTGGAGCGTCTCGCCGGGAAGATCGCGGGATCGGCCATGCTGCGCGGCGGCGGCATGTTCGTGATCCAGCTGCCGGCAACAACCCGCGACTTCAGCCCCGGCGGAATGGTCCTGACGAGAGAGAAGAAATACGGCCGCAACAAGCTCCTGTTTTTTCTGTTAAACTCTCCTTCCAATTTGGGCGATAGTCCTGTATATTGACTCCTGAATATCCCCGATCGCGTGGTTGTTTCATGGCTGGAATTTCTGCAATATACCCCGGGTCCTTCGACCCTATCACAAACGGGCACGTCGGCATCATCAAGAGGAGCCTCATCGTCTTCGACAGGCTCATCATTGCCATCGCCATCAATACCAGGAAAAAAACACTCTTTACAGTCGAAGAGAGGGCGGAGCTCATCCGGAAAACATTCAAGGATGACGACCGGGTGGAGGTTGATTCGTTTTCCGGCCTCACGATCGAGTACTGCAAGAAACGCGGGGCCAAGGTGATCTTGAGAGGGCTGAGGGCGGTTGCCGATTTCGAATACGAGCTGCAGATGGTGAACATGAACAAGAAGCTCGAGCCCAGCGTTGAGACGCTCCTCATGATGACGAGCGAGGAGCATTTCTTCGTCAGCAGCCGCAGTGTAAAGGAAGTGGCCTCGTTCAACGGAAATATAGACATTCTCGTTCCCCCCCACGTTGCCACGGCGCTGCGAAAAAAATACAGGTTCTCGCGATAGCCCCATGGTTAAAAACAGAATACAACAGCGCACCGCCCCTGCCGCCGGGCGGCTGCTGCACGGCCTTCTGTGCGCGTTTCTCATGCTGAGCTTCTGCGGCGGGCGCTGCCTGTTCAAATCCGATCCCGAGGGGGCCCCGGTGGAGCGGGACTGGGAGGGCCTCAGGGAAAAGATGGTCCGGCAGCAGATCGAAGCCAGGGGCGTCAAGGACGAGCGCGTGCTCGACGCCATGAGGAAGGTGGAGAGGCACCTCTTCGTGCCGGAGAAGAAGAGGGATGAGGCCTATGCGGATTACCCTCTTCCAATAGGAAAAGGACAGACCATAAGCCAGCCGTACATCGTCGCCGTCATGAGCGAAGCCATGCAGCTCAAGGGAAAGGAGCGCTGCCTGGAGGTGGGAACCGGATCAGGTTACCAGGCTGCCGTTCTGTCGCTGCTGTGCAAGGAGCTCCATACCGTTGAGATCGTTCCCGAGCTGGCCGAGACGGCCAGGGTTCTTCTCAAGAAGCTCGGCTATAAAAACGTGACCGTATATTCGGGCGACGGCTATGACGGGATTCCGGAAAAGGCCCCTTTCGACGCCGTCATGATCACGGCCGCCCCGGAAAAGGTGCCCCAGCCGCTGAAAGAGCAGATGAAAACAGGAGGCAGGCTCGTGCTTCCGCTCGGCAAGCGGTTTCAGGATCTCGTGAGAATCGTCCGCACGGGCAAAGAGGAGTGGAAAGAGGAAGAGGTGCTGCCCTCGGTCATCTTCGTGCCCATGACCGGAAAAATCCAGGAAGAAGCGGAATAACCGCACACTCTCGGCGTGCCTCATACAGGCCGGCCAAGGGCCAGCAGCTACAACCGACTGCGTAAAAATCTCAGGAGGCGCCGGGCCGGCCTGGTCAGCCGCAGCGCCGCTGCGGTGGCCAACATGGCCGGCCGGGGGCAGCGCATCCACACCTGCGCGGCCATCCTGAGCACAAGCGCTTCGCTTTTCACCTCGAGCAGGCCGTGGCGAACGGCCGTTACCCTGCCTACCAGGTCCTCCTCGACATAGGGTTCGTCGGGGAAACGCCGGTTATCGCCTCTCAGGATGTATTGCCTGCGGCCGCCGGGCCGCTCCCGCACCGCGATGAGCCTGTGGCATTGCAGCCTCCCGTTCTTGGCCCCGACGCAAATAGTCCCCACCGGGGGCGGCATACCTGAAAACCGCTCGACCGTCAGCTTTGCTCCGGCCGCGATGAACGGAAGCATGCTGGTTCCGCGGGCGGTGAAATCCATGGATTTTCCACTCGCCACCGCATCCCTCAGCAGCTCCACGTACTCGTCGCTGATTCCATCTTCGAGCACGATGGTCCGGGTTTCACTCTTTTTTCTCATCCAATATTGAATAATGGTGCGGTTTCATCTATCTATTAAAATATGAAATGCACAAAAATGGAACGAGTTATGGAAAAATCCCTTTTCTGCGTCATCTTCCTTCTCCTGTCCTCCGGTAATTGTCCAGCCGGGGAAGACGGGAAAAAGGGGCAGGGCGCGGTCACGCTGGAAAAAGAGGAGTTTAAAATAAGAGTCGATGCTCCCTCCGAGGTCAAGGCCGGAACGGAAGCCAGGCTCAAGGTGACCATTCTTCCGGTTTCCCCCTATAAAATCAACGACGTAACCAAGGAAGGGAAGAAATTCCCCTTCAAGGTCAGCCTGACGGCGGACGAGGGATTGAGCCTGGACAAGACAACGTTCAAGAGGGACGACGCAAGCGAGTTGAGCAAGCAGAAGGTCGTCTTCAATATTCCGTTCACGGCGCAATCGGCCGGGGAGTTCAACGTCAAGCTCAAGGTCAACCTCTCGGTGTGCAAGGAGGGCAAGTGCGTTTTTAAGATGGGCGTGGAGGTCTCGTCCAAGATTACCTCCCAGTGACCTTCGAATCCTCACTTTACAAGACCCGGCTAATCGGATAGAAAAACCCCGTATCCGAATTTACAATTATCAGGGTAGGGGAGGCGACAGCCTCCCGTAACAAGATCTCTATCAGACGGGAGCCTGAAGGCTCCCCTGCCCGAGATTTTATTGGAGCACGACGCCATGGATAACTTCGTCAATACGTACCTGGAAAGCCTCGGTGAAAAATCAAAGGAAAGCTTCAAGGAGGGAAGGCACATCCTGTCTTTCGATGATTACCTGACGGAAGCGGCCGGGAAGCCGAAGCTCCATTTGAGGGATGCCGCGGTTTACATCAGGGACATGTTCGATCACTACGGAACCAGGGAGGTCCAATACCCCTGGGCAAAGAAAACCAGGTTCAAGCTTTTTGACCAGCCCTTTGGAAACGACAGGGACGCCCTCGCGGGCCAGGAAGAGTCCCAGGAGACTTTTTACAATCTCCTGCAGAGCTTTGTTCGCGAAGGGCGGCCGCACAGGTTCATCATTCTTCACGGACCCAACGGCTCGTCGAAAAGCACGTTCGTCAACTGCATCGCCCGCGCCCTGGAGCACTATTCCTCGACCGGGGAAGGGGCAATGTACAGGTTCAACTGGATCTTCCCGTCCGAGGGGCTGCAGGCATCCGGCCTCGGGTTCCTGAAGGGCGATAAAGACAGAAGCTCTTCGGCCGGCTCGTTCGCCCTGCTCGATGAATCGGATATCGACTCAAAACTTCCCTGTGAGCTCAAGGACCACCCGCTCCTCCTGCTCCCCCAGGCGCAGCGCGAGCAGTTTATCACGGAAATCCTCGGAAAAGACTGCGGCGCGGC
>JBDRLK010000163.1:0-15017 GCA_043813155.1 Pseudomonadota bacterium
AAATTATTTATTCGCTTGATTTAGACATGAAAATTTATTTAAATGTAACCTTACAGTCGAACATTTTCACAAGAATCGAGGACCAACGCCAACATGGAAAAGAAGACAATCAGAGTCGTCGCAGCAGTCGTCGAAAAGGACGGGAAATACCTCATTACGCAGCGCCGTAAAACCGCCGTCCTTCCCAACCTTTGGGAGTTCCCGGGCGGAAAAATCGAGGAGGGAGAGGACGACGCGACGGCATTGAAGCGGGAAATCAAGGAAAGGCTTGACACGGAAATCTCGGTCGGCGCTCTGATCTCCTACGTTCGCCATCCATACGAGAGCTATACGGTCGAGCTGTTTCTGTACGAGTGCAAAATATTGAACGATAACATCAGATGCAAGGCTGTCCAGGACTTCCGCTGGGTCGCCTCGGGCGAGTTTGAGAACTATGAATTCACCCCGGCGGACGAGACGAGCATGTCCCAACTCCTGCAGGAGTAGCCTGATAAATACTTGAAATCGAAATCCCGGGAATGGGTGACTTCCATCGCCCATTCCATATTGACGGGAGGCTAAAGCCTCCCCTACCCATCTTCTGGATTCTGCGTCGCAAGGGCAGCGAGCGACGCCTTAGATCGTCTCTTTCTTGGACTTGCCGGAGAAAATACCTTTGCGTTTCTTCTTCTTTTCTTCTTCAGGTTTTTTCACTTCCACGGCGGTGGGAACGAATTCGATGACGGAGAGGGGCGCATTGTCGCCGCGCCTGTTTCCTATTTTCAAAATCCTGGTGTATCCGCCTTTTGTCGCAACGTAGCGCGGAGCTATCTCATCCATCAACTTGGCCGCAAGGTTTACGCCGAGACCCTTGTCATCGAAGACCTCCGCGCAGAGCCACTTCTTGATCTCCCGGAAAGCCGCGAGCTTCACCTGCCTCTGGTTTTTCGTGAGCTTCTTCCCGGGCGCCGTGCCTGCCTTTTTCGCCTTTGTGACAAGCTTCTCGGCAACCCTCCTGAGCTCCTTCGCCTTGGCGTCGGTGGTTACGATCTTCTCATGCAGAACCAGGTTGGACACGAGGTTCCTGAACATTGCAAGGCGGTGACTCCCGCCTCTTCCGAATTTTCGCCCGTCTACTTTGTGCCGCATAGCTATACTTCCAATGTCGTAATAAAATTGAATGTAGTGCGGCCCTTTACGGGCCGCATCGGCGGGGCATAAAGCCCCGCACTACACCAACAATTGTTCAATTGTTACGTTGTCCCCGCCTTTTTCTCTTTCCAGCTCTCGAGCATCTGGGGCCACTTGTCGAGCCTCATGCCGAGGCTGAGACCGAGTCTGGCCAGCGTGTCCTTGATCTCTTTCAGGCTTTTCCTTCCGAAATTTTTCATCCGCAGCATCTCCGGCTCGGTTTTCTGAACAAGCTCCCCGATGTACTTGATGCCCTCGTTCCTCAGGCAGTTCTGCGCCCTGACGCTGAGGTCGAACTCATCCTTGATCTCGTCGATCGTCTTGAACAGCGCCTCGCTGATGAACTCCTCTTCGGGTATGTACGCAGGCTCGGGCATATCGGCCTCTTCCTCGAAGTTGATGAATATATTCATCTGCTCCTTCAGGATCTTCGCTGCATAGGCCAGGGCATCGGCCGGCTTGACGGAACCGTTCGTCCACACTTCCATCATCAGCTTGTCGTAGTCCGTGATCTGGCCCACCCTTGCATTGGTCACCGAGTAATTCACCCGGATGACGGGAGAATAGAGCGAATCCATTGCAACAAACCCAGTGGGGAGCTGCTCCATGATCTTGTTTCGTTCCGCCGGCACATACCCTTTGCCCAGCGTGAGGGACGCTTCAATTCTCAGCTTTCCCCCCTCGGAGACCGTGGCGATGTGATGGTCCGGATTCAGGATGGTCGCGCTCTGCCCGGTGGTGAAATCACCGGCCGTTACCTCTTTCGGCCCGGCGACATTCAGACTGATAAACTGCGGTTTGCTGTCGAACACCTCGACGATGACCCCTTTCATGTTCAGAATGAGATCCGTAACATCCTCGACGACTTCAGGCAGCGAGGTGAACTCGTGGTTGGCATCCTCTATCTTCACTGCCGAAATGGCCGCCCCGTATATGGACGAGAGCAGCACGCGCCTCAAGCCGTTCCCAAGCGTAATCCCGAATCCCCTTTCAAGCGGCTCGCAGGTAAACTTGGCGTAGGAATCCGTCATGGACCCTGCGTCGACCTGCAGTGCCTTGGGCTTTATCAATTCTTTCCAGTTCAATACGCTGAAAGAAGCTGGTTGCTCCATGGGAAAACCCTCCTAACGTGAGTAAAACTCAACAATTAATTGTTCCTTGATTGCATATTGAATCGACGCCCTGTCCGGCAGGCTCTTGATCACAGCCTCCATCTTTTCCCTGTTGACTTCCAACCAAGGCGTGGGCTCCGTGTTCTTAGAAAACTCCACCGCCTCCGCAATCCGTTTTATGCTCTTGCTCTTTTCCCTCACGGAAACCACGTCATTTGCCTTTACGAGAAACGACGGGATATTGACCGTCCTGCTGTTGACGCGAACGTGCCTGTGGAGGACGAGCTGCCTGGCATCCATCCTGGTTTTTGCGAGGCCCATCCTCAACACAACGTTGTCGAGCCTTCTCTCAAACAATTGGAGGAGCGATTCCCCCGTTTTCCCCATTTTGCCGGCCATCTTGAAATATCTTCGCATCTGCCCCTCGCCAAGCCCATAGAGCCTCTTGACCTTCTGCTTTTCCCTCAACCTTATGCTGAAATCCGACGGTTTTACCCTGCCCTGCCCGTGCTGGCCGGGTGGATAGGGCCTTCTTTCAAAAGCACACTTGTCCGTGAAGCATCTGGCTGCCTTGAGAAAAAGCTTCGCGCCTTCTCTCCTGCAGTACCTGCACTTTGGTCCGGTATCCTTAGCCAAGTCTATCCTCCTTCGTTATACTCTTCTTCGCTTCGGCGGCTGGCAGCCGTTGTGAGGCATGGGCGTGATATCGCTGATCGCCGTGATCCTCAATCCGGCATTCTGAAGCGACCGGATCGCGGTTTCCCTTCCGGCACCGGGTCCGGAAACTCTGACCGACACGGTATTGACGCCCTGCTCCGCGGCCTTGCGCCCGGCGTCCTCGGCGGCTACCTGGGCCGCAAAGGGTGTTGATTTCTTGGATCCCCGAAATCCCTTCAGGCCGGCGCTCGACCATGTAATCGTATTGCCGGTCTGGTCCGTGATCGTGATGATGGTATTGTTGAACCCGCAGTGCACGTATGCGATGCCCACGGGGATATTCTTCCTGATTTTCTTTCCTTTCGACCCTTTCTTCTTCACCATGGCTATTCACCTTTTCTCTTTCGCGTCATGACGCCCTTTCTCGGACCCTTGCGTGTTCTGGCATTGGTGTGCGTTCTCTGGCCCCTGACGGGCAGCCCCCTCCGGTGCCTCAGGCCCCTGTAGCAACCGAGGTCCATCAATCCCTTGATATTCATGGAAACTTCCCTTTTAAGATCTCCTTCCACCTTGTAGTGGGCGTCGATGACCTCCCTTATCTTTTTCACTTCCAGGTCGCTCAGCTCTTCCACGCGCTTTGTCTCAGAAATCTCCACTTTCTTGCAGACCTCCTTCGCAAAGGTCCTGCCGATACCGTAAATATAGGTAAGTGAAATAACCAGATGCTTCCTTCTGGGGATATCTATACCAGCGATTCTAGCCACGCTCGTCTCCTTTCTTGCAGGGCCACATCAACCCTGTCTCTGCTTGTGCCTTGGGTTGGAGCAGATCACCCGAACTATTCCCTTGCGTATGATGATCTTGCACTTGTTGCATAACTTTTTTACAGAGCTTCTGACTTTCATGACACGTTCTCCGCACTCTCTCGCATCTGCGGGCCCCTGGCCCGCCTCTTTGGCACGCCGAGCTTGCCCCTAGCGAAAGCGAGGGGGCCGCTCTCGCGTGCAGCACCATTTAAAACTTGTCCAGGGCCTCCATAACCCTGCCGAAAACTTCCTCGATCGTGCTGCCGCCAGCCTGGATGCTGATGAATTTGCCGCCCTTGGAGTAGTATTCCACCAGGGGCGCCGTCATTTCCTTGTAAACGCGCAGTCTCTCTTTCACGACCTGCACCGTATCGTCCTTCCTCTGAATAAGCTCTTCTCCGCACTCGCACTTGTCCACCGAGGGGGGCGGGCTGAATTTCCTGTGATAGATCTTTCCGCACCCGCCGCAGGACACCCTTCCCGTTATCCTCTCGATGATCTCCTCGTCGGATACATCGAAATACAGAGCGGCCCGGAGAGGCGTTTCCCGCTCCTCGAGATTTTTGTCGAGCGCTTTTCCCTGCGGGAGCGTCCTCGGAAAACCGTCGAGAATATATCCTTTCGCGCAATCCCCGGCCCCGACCCTGTTTCTCACCATTCCCAAAATCACTTCGTCCGGAACGAGATCGCCCTTTTCCATGTATTCGGACGCCTTTTTCCCCAGCTCGGTGCCCGCCTTTCTTTCCTCCCTCAACATGTCTCCCGTCGATATCTGGGGCAGTGAAATCTTCCTGCGCAGCAGCTTGGCCTGCGTCCCCTTTCCCGAACCCGGAGGGCCCAGAAAAACAATCACTTTAACTTCACTTTCCGGCATTCCTTGCAAACCTTTCCGAGGCTAGCGGCCCCTGCCGCCTCTCCTTCCCCGTATTCTCGGCCCCCTGGGGCCGGTAAAACCTTCGTAATGTCTTGTTATCAGGTGCGCCTCGATCTGCTGCACGGTATCCAGCGCAACACCGACGACTATCATCAGGCTCGTCCCACCGAAATAGAATGGAACGGCGAATTTTGACTGCAGGAACGTCGGGAGAACGCAGACCGAGCTGACGTAAAGCGCGCCGCCGAACGTAATCCTGCTCATTACATGATTGATGTACTCCGCGGTTTTCCTGCCCGGCCTGATCCCCGGGATAAATGCTCCCTGTTTTTTCAGGTTGTCCGCCACGTCATCGGGCTGAAAGGTGATGGCGGTATACAGGTAGCAGAAAAATATAATGGCGATAACGTAGACCACGTTGTATCTCCAGTCGCCCGGAACCATGATGTTCTGAAGGTTTCTCATGCCCGGGATACCGAAGCTGCCCAGCGTGTTGGGAAAGAGGAGTATGGAGGAGGCAAAAATCGGCGGAATGACGCCCGCCTGGTTCACCTTCAGCGGCAGGTGAGTCGAGCCTCCGCCGAAGACCTTTCGCCCCACCATGCGCCTGGGATACTGAATCGTCAGCCTCCTCTGGCCTCTCTCGAAAAACACGATAACGCCTACGACGAAAATAACGATCAGGGAAATGAACAGGATTGTCAGGGGCTGAATCTGGCCCATCCTGACCTGGCTTCCCGTCTGGAACAGCGCGTCGGGGAGCGCGGCAACGATGCCCGCGAAGATGATCAGGGATATCCCGTTGCCGATGCCCTTCTCCGTGATCTGCTCGCCCAGCCACATCAGGAACGCCGTTCCCGCTGTCAGCGTAATCATGGTCATGAGCTTGAAGGAGAGTCCGGGATCGTCGACGACGGCCCCGAAGGTGCTTGCCTTGTTGAGCCCCTCGAGGTACAGGGAGATGCCTATGGATTGTACAAAGCTGATAATGATCGTTCCGTAACGCGTGTACTGGTTTATCTTCCTGTACCCGACCTCGCCCTCCTTACGAAGCTGGGCCAGCGTCGGGCTCACGACCGTCAGGAGTTGAAAAATAATGGATGAACTGATGTAAGGCATGATGCCGAGGGCAAAGATACTCAATTGCTCCAAGGCGCCGCCTGAAAACATGTTAAAGAGACCGAGAAACGTTCCGGAAGACTGTCCGATGATCTTGCTCATCACCCCCCGGTCCACGCCCGGCATGGTAATGAAGATGCCGATTCTGAAGACGGCGAGCATCCCCAGCGTGATGAGGATCCTCCGGCGAAGCTCCGGAACCTTCCCGATATTCATTATGCCTGATGCCATATTCCGACTTCTCCCGGGTAGGGGAGCCTTCAGGCTCCCGTTGGCCCTGCTTATTGGTTCGGGCGATTAAAGTCGCCCCTACCCGCGATGATGATTTCGGCGGGGCTAAAGCCCCGCACTACCCTCCGGGATGTTACTTTATTATCGTTACCTCGCCGCCCGCCTTCTTCACCTTCTCTATGGCCTGCAGGCTGGCCATGTGCACTGAAACCTTGCAGGCTTTCTTCGTTTCCCCGTCGCCGAGCAGCTTGAGGCCGTCCTGCTCGAGCTTCTTGATAAAGCCCTTCTCGACCAGCTCTTCGGGGTTGACGACCTTGAGATCCCAGCGGTCGAGATCCCTGACATTGATGATCGTATAGTGCTTCCTGAAGGGATTTTTAAAACCCCTCTTGGGCAGCCTGCGAAAAAGCGGCGTCTGGCCGCCTTCGAATCCCGCGAGACTCTTTGACCCGGACCTCGTGCCGTAGCCCTTCTCTCCTCGACAGGATGTCTTTCCGTGCCCGCTCCCGGGACCCCTCCCCACCCTCTTGCGCTTTTTCCTGGAGCCCGGCGGTATCTTCATATTGCTCAGCGGATCAGCCATTGACTTCCTCTACCTTTAAAAGATGAATGACTTTTTTCACCATCCCCCTGATCGACGGTGTATTCTCCCTCACCACGCTCCGGTTCAGCTTTCCCAGACCCAGGCCCCGGATTATTACTCTCTGCCTTCGATCCCTGCCGATCGTGCTTCTTACCTGCGTAATCTTCAGTTGTGTCTTTGCTTTCTTCATCATTTCTTCAACGCTTTTAATGCTTTGACGGTTGCATGTGCCACGTTATGAGGGTTGTTGCTCCTCAAGCTCTTCGTGAGAATATCCTTTATCCCCGAGGCCTCGCAGATGGCCCTCACCACGCTTCCGGCGATAACGCCCGTTCCCATCGAAGCGGGCTTCAGGAGCACGACGCCCGCACCCATTCTTCCGATGATCTCATGCGGTATTGTTACTCCCTTCAGGGGAACAGTAAACATGCCCCTCCTCGCCTTCTCCGCTCCCTTCCTTATCGCTTCAGGAACCTCGTTGGCCTTGCGCAGGGCAACGCCTACCTTTCCCTTCCCGTCACCCACTACAACGAGAGCACTGAAGCTGAATCTCCGCCCGCCCTTGACGACTTTTGCAACCCTGTTGAGGGCCACAACCTTTTCAGTCAGCTCTTCACCTTCCGGTACTGCGTAGTCGATCATCAAATCTCCTGAATTCTAAAAAACAAGCCCGCCGTCCCGCGCCCCATCCGCTACGGCTGCAATTCTTCCCATGTATCGGCATCCCCCGCGATCAAATACGACTTCCTTGACGCCAACGCTCTTGCACCGCTCGGCAACGAGCTTTCCGACTTCTTTGGCGATTCCCTTCTTGTCGAGCTCCTTGCGCTTATCCTTCAGCGATTCATCAAGCGAGTTGGCCTGGCCCAGCGTCACGCCGCGACGGTCATCTATCACCTGCACATAAATATGTTTCAGGCTCCTGAAGACAGACATTCTCGGGCGATTGGACTTGAAAAGCTTTCGCTTTACCCTGTTTTTTCTCTTTAGACGGCCCGTTATCTTTCTCATGGGTTCACCTTAAAAGAAGTCGCCGTTCCAGAATAATTCCTGCATTCGGCCGCCGCTTGCGGGCAGGCCGCATCGACGCCCTCGGTGTGACGGGCTTATCCTGTTATGGCTCCTCAAAAATCAAAACCATCATCCGCTCCCTCCGCTTGAGGCGGCCTTGCCGGCTTTCCCCGCCTTCATCTTGATAACCTCGCCCTGATACCGAACACCCTTCCCCTTGTAGGGCTCGGGCGGTCTCAGTTTTCTTATGTTCGCCGCCACCTGTCCAACGACCTCCTTGTCGGCCCCTACAATCGTTACCTTGAGGTTCTTTTCACCAATCCGGGCCTCAATGCCTTCCGGAAG
This sequence comes from Pseudomonadota bacterium, assembly GCA_043813155.1. GTDB lineage: Bacteria > Myxococcota_A > Polyangia > DRWM01 > DRWM01 > JBDRLK01. Next base: position 7,909 of record JBDRLK010000163.1, read on the forward strand.
AGGGAAATCGACCTTATGGCTGAAACCGACCTCGATGTTGATGGCATTCTTGCCCTTGGCTTCAACCTTGTAGCCCGTCCCCACGAACTCGAGCGTCCTTGAAAATCCCTCCGAAACGCCTGTGACCATGTTGGCCAGCAGCGTCCGCGTCAGGCCGAAGAGGCCTTTCATGGCCTTGTCCTTCTCCCTGCCCCGCGGAAACTTCACCACCAGCGTCTCCCCATCCTTCTCGAGCGAAAACGCGGCCATGATTTCCCTTGTCAAAGAACCCTTCGGGCCCTTCACGGTTACCACATTATCCTGCCACGCAACGTCGACGCCCTTTGGAATTTTTATTGGTTTTTTTCCTATTCTCGACATAGCAATCTACCAGACTTCACAGATGACTTCTCCCCCCACGCCTTTTTCCCTCGCCTTTTTATCCGTCATAACCCCCATGCTCGTTGTGACAATCGCCATACCATACCCGTTCCTCACACGGGGCACCTTTTTCTTCGCAACGTAGACACGCCTTCCCGGCTTGCTTACCCTTCCGATCTTCTCAATGGCCGGACCCTTGTCATCATTGTACCGCAGCGTCGCCATGAGCACCGATTTCTCCTGTTTCGTCGTGACCTCGACGTCCTCGATGAAACCCTCCTCCTTCAGGACCTTCAGGATGTCCTCCTTCACTCCCGAACGCGGCACGGTCACGACCTTTTTACCGGCATGGTACCCGTTGCGTAAAATCGTAAGCATATCTCCAACTGGGTCGGTTTGCATCGTTTCACCTGTTCCTCGGCTGGGCTGTTACCAGCTCGCTTTAATGACTCCCGGCAGCTCTCCCCTGGAAGCCAGCTCCCTGAAGCAGAGCCTGCACAGATTGAACTTCCTGTAAAATGCCCGCGGTCTGCCGCAGAGCGGGCAGCGGTTCCTGTGCCGTACCTTGAACTTCGGGGTCCTCTTCATTTTTATATACATACATAACCGTGCCACGTTTAATTCCTCCTGAAAGGCATTCCCATGAATCCGAGAAGCGTCTTGGCTTCCTCGTCGGTCCTGCCGCTGGTGACGATGCTCACATTCATGCCCCGGACCTTGTCGATCTTGTCGTAATTGATCTCGGGGAAAATAATCTGCTCCTTGATGCCCATCGTGAAATTTCCCCTCCCGTCAAACGACTTCGTCGAAATCCCCCTGAAGTCTCTCATTCTCGGGATGGCCAGTGAAACGAGCCTGTCGAAAAAATCCCACATGCGATTGCCCCTGAGCGTTACCATCGCGCCTATGCGGGCCTCCTCGCGAAGCTTGAACGCCGATATAGACTTCTTGGCCTTTGTAATAACCGGCTTCTGTCCCACGATCTGGGCCAGCTGCGAGGTCGCATCTTCTATCACTTTCGGATTCGCGATGGCCTCGCCGAGACCAATGTTGAGTACGATCTTCTTCATCCTGGGCACCTGCATGATATTCTTGTAGTCGAATTCCTTGCGCAGTGACTCCACGACTTCGTCGTTGTATTTCCTCTTCAGCCTTGGAATGTATTTCTCTGCCATATTGTAAGCCTTTATCGCCAGCCTGCCGGGCGGGGCGCAAAGCCCCGCGCTACAGCCGACTTCGATTTCAGTCAAAAACCGTCTGTGTTTTTATGCCGACGCGGACTTTCCGCCCTTCTTTCGACACGCCCATCCTGATTCTCGTCCCCTTCCCGCTCTTGCCGTCGTAGAGCGCGATATTTGAATAATCGAGGGGCAGCTCCTTTTCCACGATCCCGCCCTGGCCTCCGGCCTTCTGCTGCTTCATGGCCTTCTTGACGACATTGACGCCCTCCACGATCACCTTGCCCTTTTCCCTGAGGACTTCCTTCACCTTGCCCGTCTTGCCCTTGTCTTCCCCCGAGGTGATCACAACGGTGTCTCCTTTTTTGATTCTCATCTTCATCAGACAACCTCCGGGGCCAGCGAAATGATTTTCATGAATTTCTTCAGCCTCAGCTCCCTGGCGACCGGCCCGAAGATTCTCGTCCCGATGGGCTCCTTCAGGTCGTTCACGATCACTGCCGAATTCCCGTCGAACTTGAGCGTCGAGCCGTCGCTCCGGACGATCTCCCTTTTCGTTCTGACGATAACCGCCTTGACCTTCGAGCCTTTCTTGATCTTCGAATTCGCTACGGCCTCCTTCACGGAAGCAACGATAATATCTCCCACGGACCCGTATTTGCGCCGCGACCCGCCAAGCACCTTGATGCACATCAGCTTTTTCCCCCCTGAATTGTCCGCAACCTCGAGTATGCTCTGCGTCTGAATCATTTTTTCACCTTGTAATGTTCCTATTTACCGAGGATGGAAACCAGCCTCCACGTCTTGTCCTTGGAAATCGGACGGCACTCGATTATCCTGACCTTGTCCCCGTTCGAACATGTTTCCTGCGGGTCATGCACCTTGTAGCGTTTGCCTCGCGTGTAGTATTTTTTATAAATGGGGTGAAGCACCCTCTTGCGAACCAGCACGACCGCGGTTTTCGACATCCTGGTGCTGACCACTTCACCGTCCAGTGTTTTCTTCTTCAGCTTCTTCGGTTCCATGCGACCTTCTTCCATGACAAATTACAGTATTTCGGGAGGGACCCCGGCCTCGCATTGTCACACCAGCGCCTCGGCCTCCACCGGCTTGGAGGAGCTGACGCCAAGCGCTCTCTCCCTTATAATCGTCTTGACTCTTGCAATATCCTTCCTTATCTTCCTTATCTTCCCCATATCGGGATGCCCCGTTGCATTCTGAATCTTCGCATTGAAAAGGTCGTCCGACAGTGTCTTCTCGAGCGTAACCAGCTCGTCGTCGGTCCTCTGCTTTATCTCTTTCGGAATCATGCTATCCCCTCCCTGATCACGAACCTGGTCAGCACCGGCAGCTTTCTCGACGCCCTTCTCAGGGCTTCCCTGGCCAGCAGCTCTGTGACTCCCTGGATCTCGAAAAGCATTCTCCCGGGCTTCACCACGCATACCCACTCTTCAACGTTGCCCTTGCCCTTGCCCATTCTCGTCTCGATGGGCTTTTTCGTTATCGGCTTGTCGGGGAAAATCCTGATCCACAGCTTGCCCGCCTTTTTCACATGCCTCGAAATAGCGATGCGGCCGGCTTCTATCTGGCGCGCGCTGATCCATCCGCACTCCGTCGCTATGATTCCGTAATCCCCGAACGAAACCTTGTGACCCCTGTTGGCCAACCCCCTCATCCTGCCCTTCTGCTGCTTTCGGTATTTTGTCTTTTTTGGACTCAGCATCTTCTATGCCTCTTTTGCTCCATTCGCTGTCCGACCCCCGTATTACACGATCATCTCCCTGCTCCCCTTTTTCTTGAAAATCTCCCCATGGAAAATCCATACCTTTACGCCCACGGTGCCGTAGGTTGTATTCGATACGGCATAGCCGTAGTCGATGTTCGCCCTCAGCGTGTGCAGCGGGACTCGCCCTTCCTTGTATTTCTCCTGCCTGGCCATCTCGGCTCCGCCGAGCCTTCCGCCGCATTCGATCTTGCAGCCGAGAGCGCCCAGCTTCATGGCCGTTGTCAGGGCCTTTTTCATCGCCCGCTTGTAGTTGACGCGCCTCTCGACCTGCGTCGCAATATTCTCCGCCACGAGCTGCGCGTTCGTCTCCGCCTTTCTCACCTCGACAATGTCGATATTGACGCGCACCGAAACGAATTGCTCCAGGTCTTTCTTGATGACTTCGATCCCTTTGCCCTTCTTGCCTATGACGAGACCGGGCTTGGACGTATGGATGAAGACATCCAGCCTGTTGGGCGTCCTCTTGATTTCAACCTTGGCAATACCCGCATGATACAGTTTTTTCTTGACAAGACCCCTGATCTTCAGGTCCTCGTGAAGCCACTTCGCGTAGTTGCGGTCCTGGTACCACAGGGATGTCCAGGTCCTGATCACGCCCAACCTCAAACTAAATGGATGGACTTTCTGTCCCACGTTCTTACTCCTTGTTTTCCGTCTACTTCTCGTCCGTCAGAACCATGTTGAAATGGCTGAAATATTTCTTTATCATTGTCGCGTACCCCCTGGCCCTCGGTCGCCTGCGCTTCATGGCGGGACCCTGGTCCACGGACCCGTTCTTGATGAAGATGTCATCGACATTCAGTGTGGGGTCCTTCTTCCTTACGTCCTCGACTGCGGACTCGATGATCTTGGTCAGCGGCCCGGCCGCCGATTTCTGCACGAACCGCAGCATTTCAATGGCCTCTCCCACGCTTTTGCCTTTAACGAGGTTCATGACGATCCTCGCTTTTCGCGCAGAGATTCGAATGTGTTTGGCGGAAACCTTTCGCTCCATTGTTCGTTATCCCTTCTTTCCCTGCTTGAATCCCGGCTTGGCCTTCCCCTTCCTGTCGCCGGAATGTGCATAAAACACCCTTGTAGGCGCGAACTCTCCGAGCTTGTGGCCCACCATGTTCTCCGTTACGAAAACGGGAATGAACTTTTTACCGTTGTGAACGGCGAACGTAAGCCCCACGCATTCCGGAATAACCGTCGAACGCCTGGACCAGGTCTTGATGGGCTTCTTGGATTTCTCCTTGACGCACTTATCAATTTTATTGAGAAGATGCTCGTCGATAAACGGTCCTTTTTTCAGCGATCTTGCCATCTCGTCCTCCGGGAGCACCGCAGCTTGCTACCGCGTCCCTGACCTATCATTTGTTCCAAAAACGAAATCCGGGGAATGGGTGACTTCAGTCGCCCATTCCTTAATGATTTTCATGGGAGGCTGAAGCCTCCCCTACCCTATTGACTACTTCTTCTTTCTGCGCTTGATGATGAATTTCTGCGTCTTCTTGTTCTTCCTCGTCCTGAAGCCCTTTGCCGGCATGCCGCTCCTGGAGCAGGGATGCCGGCCGCCGGAAGTACGGCCCTCGCCTCCTCCCATGGGATGATCCACGGGGTTTTTGGCAACGGCTCGAACCCGGGGGCGCCATCCCATCCACCTGTTGCGCCCCGCCTTGCCTATCCTCTCGTTGCCGTGATCGATGTTCGAAACCTGTCCGATCACCGCGCGACAGGTGAGGGGAATCATCCTTATCTCACCGGAGGGAAGCCTGACATGGCCGTATTTCCCTTCCTTTACGATAAGCTGGGCCAGTGAGCCCGCGCTCCTTGCAAGCTTGAACCCCCCCTTGGGAGAAAGCTCGATGTTGTGAATCATGGTTCCGGGCGGCATGTTGGCGAGGGGGAGGCAGTTTCCGGTCTTGATCTCGGCATGCCTGCTCGACAGGACCGACTCCCCGACCTTCAGCCCCTCCGGCGCAACGATGTAGCGCTTCTCGCCGTCGGCATAGTGCAGGAGGGCGATTCTCGCCGACCGGTTGGGGTCGTATTCGATGGATTTGACGACGGCGGGCACACCGATCTTCTCCCTCTTGAAATCGACGAACCGAAGCTTCTTCCGGTGCCCGCCCGCCCTGCACGGCGCGGTCAGCCTTCCGAGGTTGTTCCGCCCGCCTTTTTTCCTCACTCCCTTGACGAGCTTCCTGCAGGGCTTGCTCTCCGTGATGCCGGCAAAATCATCATGGGTCATGTTTCGCCGGCCCGGGGACATTGATTTGTACTTTTGTAAACTCATGATATTAACCGAATATTTCTATGTTTTGACCCTCTTCGAGCGTTACGATGGCCTTTTTCCTGTTGGGCCTCTTGCCGTGCACAAAACCCATTCTGCCGACGTGCCCCCTCGTGATCATGGTCCTCACTTTCAGGACCTTCACGCCGAACATCCTTTCCACGGCCTTTTTGATTTCTATCTTGTTCGCCTTTGGATGAACGAGAAAGACAAACTGGCCCTGCTCATCCTTGAGCGTATTGGCCTTCTCGCTGAAAATCAGCGGTTTCATAATTATCCTGTCATTACCGTGCATATTAACTCTTTCCCTTTTTCAGACCATCCGAAGACTCGCTCCGTCGGCCCGAGGCCGGGAGAGTTTTCGGATCAGGCTTTTTATCAAAGCGGTTTATAATACCTTCAAGCCCCTTCAAAGTCAATATCAGATTATTGTGATTCAGGATAGCGTATACATTAAGGCCCTCGGGAGGAAGATAGGCAAATCCCTGAAGATTTTTTATGCCTCTTCGCAGCATCTCATTGCCTTTTTCATCAATGACCAGTGCCGAGGGAAGCTCGAATCTTTGCATCACATCATTGACTTCCTTCGTTTTCCCGTTCTTGACGGCAAAATCGCTTAACACGGTAACCCTGTTATCTTTGCACAGCAGCGAAAGAGCCGATATAAGCGCCGCCTTGCGCACCTTGGCCGGAGGCCTGAAATCGTAACTGCGCGGCCTTGGCCCGAATGTGACGCCACCGCCCTCCCATATGGGCGACCGTATGGTGCCATGCCTTGCCCTGCCGGTTCCCTTCTGCCTGTAAGGCTTTTTTCCTCCCCCGGAGACGTCGGACCTCTCTTTTGTGCTCGCGTTGCCGCCCCTGCGGCGGGCCAGCTGCATCCTGACGACTTCCTGGATAACGTATTCATTGACCTTGGCCTCGAATATCTCTTTCGGCAGATCGATCTTGCCTTTTTTCTTCTTTTGCAAGTCGAAGTAATCAACTTTGGCCATGGCTGCTCCTCGCGGGCGGCAGTCGCCGCACGGCTAACTCTTTATCTCAACATCGACTCCCGCCGAGAGATCAAGCTTCATCAGGGCGTCCAGCGTCTGCTGCGTGGGATTCCGGATATCGAGCAGGCGAATGTGCGTCCTGATCTCAAACTGCTCCCTGGATTTCTTGTCAACGTGCGGGCTGCGAAGCACCGTGTACCGGCTTATTCTCGTGGGAAGCGGAATGGGGCCGGCCACGCTGGCTCCCGTTCTTTCCGCAGTATCCGTAATTTCCCTCGCCGAGGCATCAAGCAGCCTGTGATCGTACGATTTCAGTCTAATGCGTATCTTTGTTCCTGACATGTTCCGGTTCTTTTTAAAATTTTTAAAAAATAATTGTTTTTTTACCTGAACCCAAAACGGGCACAGATATATATATTAATAAAAATCAAAAATCAACCTGTTTACGCAAAAATCTTGCCTCCCCATTATTCGGTCCGCATGTTACGCTTTTCACCTTGCACTATCCCCCTCCC
>JBDRLK010000164.1:0-2814 GCA_043813155.1 Pseudomonadota bacterium
TCTGTTGTTGACCATGCATGATTGTAAAAACAGCAAACTTCAGCCCATACTCGGATTTCTCGAAACTTTTCATACAGGTGTTTCAGTTTTGAAGTCATTTTATAACAAGGCCAGGATATCATTTCAAAATACCAAAAACAATTTTTCCGATAAACAATGATATCCTCATTTGTTTTGGAGGCAGGATAATATACAAAATCTTTTATATTTTTTTGTTAAGTCGAATTTTAAAGAAGCAGCTCCCATTTGAGGCTGGTCCTTGCAACCGCCCGGCCTTCGGCCAGGAATTCCAGCAGGTCCTCCCTGTCCATGGCCTCCCCGGTTCGGACGGCAAGCCAGAAGATCTCGTGGCTGCCTCCCGTGCGAATCGCAGCAACGGGAGGGGAGCCGAAGTTGACGATGACATCCCTTTCCCGGTCGTCGTATGCAGGCGCCAGGATGCGGCGGATGAGCACTGAATCGCCGGGTTTTCCGGACAGGACATGGACCACGGCCTGCCTGGCGCCTCCGGGCCTGGGAATGACAGGCTCCCCAAAACGCTTCAGCCACGTGACGAGGCGATGGCCGAGGCGCTCGAACTCGCCGTCCCATGCATCGTCTGAATCCTCGAAGTCCGCAAAGCCCGCGCTGCGCAAACACTCGTCGTGATCCATGGGACCGGGCCAGATGGCCGTGACCTGCGTATCGGGACCGGCCCATGCCGTGTCGGGCGCGGTTGAAACAACGTCCCAGTGGATGGTGTGAATGGCCTTTTGTGTCATGGCACCCGAAACAAATCTATTGGCCGCCGGCCATAAAAATGTTACAACTCTTTTTATAGCAGTTTTTAAGGGAAAGCCATCTGAAAGGACAAAATGAATCACTGCGGAAAAAATCACCCGTTTTTTTTATTGTCCGCAATACCGGTCAGCCTCCTTCTTGCCTGCGGCTGCGGCTCAACACCCGATAAGAGGGATGCGGATGCAGAGGTCGACGAAACCGAAGAGGCATCGGAGGAGGTCGAAGACATTGCGCCTGAAGACACGCAGGCCGATGAGCACGAGCCCGACGCGGCCGACGCAGAAGAAGAGCAAGAGGAGCCGTGCCCTCCCTATGTTCCCGACCTTCACGTTGACGATGACCCCTACGAGGCCGCGGCGTGCCCCCTGCCCCACGACCCCGGGCAGCGCGACCTGCTGGGCGAGGCGCTCGAGCCGGCCGGGCTGACCAGGGAGACATTCGGCTGGAGTGACGAGGATCTCGAGAAATCAATGTACTACACGTTTTTGTTCGACCGCTTCGTGCTCGGCGATTTCAGGCCCAATCTCCAGGCCCCGCACCTCGCGCCCTGCCTCGCGGAGGACATATCGAGGAAAGTGGATTACTGCGTGGGCACGGGCCACAGGCTCAGCTGCGTGCTCGAGGAGGCCGCGAAAAGGCTCGACAGGCCGCTCGACCCCGGGGAGCCGGCCCATGCGATAGCCTGCACGGACCCCCTGGCCGAAGCCGTCATCGCCTTTGCCCTGGCCGCGGGAAACGATCCGGACCAGGACGAGGTTCGCGCCGCTGCTTCCGAAATCCCCGAAGACCTTCAGATCGCGCTGGCGCCCATCATCGCCGCCCTCGTCCCCGTGCTCGAGGCGCAGCGCGCGTGGCTCGAGGCCATGGAAGGCGGCCTCGCGCCGACCCTGTTCGACCTCGCGCCCGGGTTCGTGATTCGAAACCCGGACTTCGGCATCCCCAACCCCGAATACGCGCCCGTGATCGATGAGCTCGACAACCACGAAATGCAGACCGCGCTGTTCCAGGCGGCGCGCGACCTGGCCGTTGAAATCGATCACGCCGACCTGGCCGCATTCGCCGGCGAGACGGGTTTTTCGTTCCGGCTCGACACGAGCGCCGGCCTGATCATCATCAATGACGGAGAGGACCACGTCTACAGCCAGGAGGAATACGGGGAGGAGATCGCCTTTCTCCTGGACACGGGAGGCAGCGACACCTACCGCGTGCCCGCGGGCGCCAATCGTTCCCTCTACAATCCCGTTTCCATCGTCATCGACCTGGACGGCAGCGACGAGTACACCTACGATGAGATCGCCGACCCTGACGACGAGGGCCGCCTGCCGTCCGACGGCGAGGGCCGATACAGCTCCGAAGCTCCGCCCGAGGAGGATTACGGGCCTTTCAGCTTCTCGGACACCAACCGCCAGGGCGCGGGACGCCTCGGCGCGGCCATGCTCATCGACATGGGCGGGGACGACGACCAATACCGCTCCCTGCGCATGAGCCAGGGGTTCGGTGTCCTGGGCGTGGGCGTGCTCCTGGACGACGGGGGCGACGATCTTTACCTGGGCGAGGCCGGCATGCACGGCGCCGGCATGTTCGGCATCGGCGTGCTCATCGACCTGGGAGGGACGGACAGGTACGAGGCTTACCATGCCTCGCAGGGGTTCGGTTATGTTGCCGGCGCCGGATGGCTCGTCGATGTCGACGGAAATGACACGTACATCTGCGATGTGGGCGACCCCGAGTATGGAGGCGACCCTCTCTACTATTCACCGCAGCGGGCCGGCCGCGGAAACTCGAGCTTCTGCCAGGGCGGAGGATGGGGGCTGCGCGGCGACCCCTTCAGGCAGTGGTGGGCCGGAGGCATCGGCCTCCTGAGGGACATGGACGGCAATGACGCGTACGAGGCCTCGGTGTTCGGCCAGGGGGTCGGGTACTGGGAGGGCATAGGCATACTGAGCGACGAACGCGGGGACGACACGTACGATGCCATCTACTATGTGCAGGGGGCCGGCGCGCATTACGCCATGGGGCTGCTCGTCGACGGAG
>JBDRLK010000165.1:0-6457 GCA_043813155.1 Pseudomonadota bacterium
AAGCTGGCCCTCGCTATTTCCCCCCCAGCACCAGAGCGTGGCATCGGTTTTTATGCCGCAGGTAAAGGAATTCCCTGTTGCAACGTGCTGCCAGTCCGTATCCTCTCCAACGCGTGCAGGCGTGCGTGTGCCCATGCCGAAAGTGCCGTGGCCTAGCTGTCCCGATGCGTTGACTCCCCAGCACCAGAGCGTGCCGTTGGTCTTTATGCCGCATGAATGCATATCGCCCGCGGCCGCGGCCAGCCATGCATCATCCGAGCCCACGCGGACCGGCGTATTCCGGCTCCCGGTCGTTCCATCGCCGAGCTGCCCGTATTCATTGTCGCCCCAGCACCAGAATGTTCCGTCAGTCTTTATACCGCATGCATGATATCCCCCTGCTGCTATCGAGACCCAGTCCGTGCCTGTGCCCGACCGGCCTGGCGTGGTTCTGTCTTCATATGTCTCGTTTCCAAGCTGGCCCAGGTCGTTCTTTCCCCAGCACCAGAGTGTCCCATCGTGCTCGATGCCGCAAGTAAACAGGGTGCCGGGATCCACGGCAATCCACGCTGACCCGGGCTCGATCAGCACCGGCATATTCCTGTCCTCGGTCGTTCCATCGCCCACCTGGCCCGAGCTGTTCTTTCCCCAGCACCACAGAACGCCGCCGGTCCCAGTGCCGCAGCTCAACGCACCGTCCAAAATGATGTCCGCCCAGCCTGCGTCATCGTTGACCATGATGGGCCAATGCTTCGATTCATTGGTCCCATCGCCAAGCTCACCGTATCCGTTCCCTCCCCAGCACCATAGGGACGCACTGGAATCAATTGAGCATGTACTAAAAGTACCAGCAGAAACATCAGCCCAGGACCAGGGCATGTCTTCCTCTTCTTCAATGTCCGGGATATCCATGTCCTCGTCATGGACAAGCATTTCATCCTCCGCAAGATCATCAGGCAGCGCATCTTCAATAGGAATATCAATGGCTTCAGGGGCCTCCTCGCCTGTATTTCCGTCGCCGATGATGTCCTGCCCCCCGTTGCACCAGCACAATACCCGGGAGAAAACCAGGCAGGACAGGACCGGAAACGTGTGTCTTTGGTGCATCCTCAATACCACACAGGGCATTTCACGACTTCCAGCTCGCAGAACACGTCGGATGGATCCACCGGGTTCTCGCAATCATCAGGATTTACGATATCTCCTTCCTTGTAACTGTAATCGTCATCTCCAAGTCCGCACTCAATGTGGTTTGTTCCCGTATCAGGCCAGAACCCCCCGTGGCAGATGGAGTCGTCGCCGCCCTTTGCCGAGATTTCATCACCGCCCAGTCCTCCAATGATGAAATCCGTGAAGTCGGAACCCGTGATAAAGTCCTGCATGCCCCCGCCGATCAGCCAGTCACCCCCCGGACCTGTGGCACCCATGTTGTCGATCCGGTCAATGCCATTGTAACCGCACACGATATCCTCGTCCGCGTCCTCCCCGGCATACATGGTGTCGATGCCTTCGTCGCCGTAAAGGCGGTCGGGTCCGTCCCCGGAGCTCAACAAATTGTTGTCTCCCGGAATGTCGTGAAATACTACGATTCCGTGAGAAAAGTTGACGTCCGCTGCATAGAGGATGTCCGCGCCACCGTTAAGATGCCCGTAGAGTGAGCCCTGGATGTTGTCGGCTCTTTCCCCGGCGCCGGGATACCCGCCTTTCCCGCCGACCCCGCATTGCCAGTAACACCCCTCTGCGCACTGATCTTCGACATTCTCCCTTCCCGGCCCAAGCCTTACCCTGTCGCCCCCATCGCCGCCGTGCACCCAGTCAGCGCCTCTCCAGAACACTTTATACTCGTACTGATAAGGGTTGGTGTCGTCGTAGTAAAGGAGCAGGGGATGGTACCAGAAATCAAAGTCGGGCCACCTGTAAATCGGGCATGCAGGATTGAAGTAACTGGACGCTATGATGTAGTCTCCATAAAGGTTGTCTTCCCCGTTCCCTCCATAAACAATATCATCGCCGCCGCATCCATAGATTATATCATTGTCATCGCCGCCATCAAGCACTTCGTATATTTCATTGATGATATTATTATAGTTGAACCAGCAATCGTAGTTCTCGACTCCTATATTCTTCTTCTCCAGCGCCTTGGTGAATGGCGTTCCCACGATGAGATCGTTTCCTGCACCGCCATCTACGCGTAAATAGTAATGATACCAGAACTTGTTCCAGGCACCCCAGTTGAAGCCCGCATCATACCTGCCAATCCCCAAACCCGACTTGCACCCTTTGATGGTATTTGAATAATTCGGCCTGATCCTGTCATCACCCTCGTACCCGTAGATGTTGATTTGAACCAGGGAATCATAATCGCCCCATTCCGGCTCGTCTATCAAGTACATTTCATTCTCCGTTTGATTTTTCACGCATACGCCGAGATAGGGGCTTTTCACCCACAGGCAGACCCCTATCCACCAGATGCACAGTCTAACGTATATATTTCCGATCCAGATATCATCGTCGTAGATTGATCCGAAAACATCAGGGTCGATAACAGAGGAAGGAGGCTCTTTCCCGGAGCCTTCAACAACAACGCTCCTTACAACCGTGCCGTCCGGGTTTATTGAAAGACCTTCATACTGGGGGATGGAAACACCTGCCTGCGATATGGCTTCATCAATGAGCTCCCTTGAAAAGGGCGGATAATTCTCTACAGAAGGATCGTCAAGAGGAATCCCATCTGCAAACCCGTTCTCTATAAATTGTGCATTGCTTTCGACCGGCTCATTCAACGGGTTTCCATCATAATCGTTACTGCATGCTGTCGACGAAAGAAACACTGACGAAATAGCAATTATCAATATTGCATCGTTGATCTTTCTCATCATTTTATCGGCCCTCCTTATTATAACCTTGCCATTTTTTTTTTTCTGTTTGTCAAGAGCCGATAAATACAAACTGTCCCAACCGCGCCTGCCCCGAACAGGTGAAGGCGAAAATCTCCAAGGCGAAAAAGCATTCCACAAAAGTCATCAGCGAAGAGGAATTGAAGAAGATGTTGTAGCTGCGCGCCCCCGGCGCGCCCTAATAACAGGATATGACGGGGATGCAGGGCTCCGACATGATGCACTCCGGCGGGTCGCCGAAGCAGGAATAGTCGCCCAGGGGACAGCTGTAGTCCGCCCCCTCGAAGGTCAGGGTCTCCACCTTTCTTTTGATCTCCGCGTTGATGCAGGTTCCGTAGTACTCATTGAGCCTCGTGCAGTTGTACTCGGTGGCCACCTGCAGGCTCCCGCCCGACCCGCTCAGCTGCAGGCCCCAGAAAACAACGCTGCAGCAGCCGTCATCCACGACGGCTCCAGCCGTGCCCGAAACCCGGGCGCCGTCAAAGGTTATCCGGTCGGTCCTGCTCTTGTCGCTGTTGCCGCACTTGTAACCGGTCGTAACCTCCAGCTCGTCGCCCGACCCCGCGAGCACGACGCGGCTGATCCTGACGGACGAGCATTCCGGATCCGTGAGCAGGCCCGCGCTTCCCGCGACCGTGGTCCCGCTGAAGGTCATGTCGCCGGAATAGGGCACGAGCTCCCCGGCATCGCAGCCGCCGTAGTACCCGTAGTCCTTGCACTCGTGCTGGATGTTCACGTTCAGGCTGCCGCCCGAGCCGCTCATCTGCAGGGCGCGGTAATCAAAGGAACAGCACCCCGATGTCCTGAGAGCGCCCGCCATCCCGCTGATCCCGATCGTGTTGGAATCGCACGCCTCGGTTACGTTGCAGTTGGCATTGCAGTTCGTCTGAGTGCTGAAAACATCGCCCGTGATGGGGCATTGAAATTTCTCGAACCCCTCGTCGATGTTGCCGTCGCAGTTGTCATCGATGCCGTTGCACAGCTCCTCGTCGCCGGTGGGGATGCAGGGCGTCTCGCAGGACCCGTCGTGGTCCAGGTCGGACCAGCCCGCAAGGCACACGATGTCGCACTCGCCGCCGATGCAGACCGGCAGGGCGTTTACGCCCGCAAGGCAGGCCTCGCCGCAGTCCCCGCAGTTGAAAGGATCGCTGTCCACGTCAACGCAGCTGCCGCCGCAGTTCTCACGGCCAACGGGGCATTCGAGAAGGCAGTCGCCTTCATAACAGACCTCGATGGCGTCGCACTCGACGCCGCAGACCCCGCAGTTGCCGTGATCGGTGGAGATGTTCACACAGGTTCCAGAGCACCACGCGAGCCCGGCCGGGCAGCGCTCGTCGATCACCTCCGTGTCCGCACCCGTGTCCGCACCCGCGTCCGTACCCGTGTCCGTGTCCCCGTCCTGCTCGCTCCGGTCTTCGCTGCAGGAAATGAAAAACAGGACAGACACAATGGCCGGTAACAACAGTAAATTCGATCGGCTTCTGACTCCATGCCTCATGATTATGGATTATACCACATCCAAGGCCATCAGCAACATGCCGGTTGATATCTACTGGGGTATCGGCGGGATTGCCACGCACCCGGGCAGCCCCTTGTCGAAGATCGCGCAGAACATGCCGTCGGGACACTCCTCCAGGCCCGGATAGCACTCATCCCCCGGGTAAACGCAATCCTTGTTCCCCATCCCGCCGTGGTCGGCAGCGCCGAAGAGCCGGCAGATCCCTTCGGGCTTTTCGCCGCAGTCCGTATCCTCGAGGCACAGGTTGCAGATACAGACCGGCACGGGCTTGAAGCCCGGGCCCGGGCCTGCCGGGCCGCAGCTGGAATCAATCTCGACCGACCAGAGGCAATGCCCGTACTCCGGCCCCTGGTGCGAAATCTCGCAGTCTTCGGGTTTTCCAGGGTCGGCCTTCTGCGATATGCCGGCGACCACCCGGCCGGGAACAGCCGCGCCCTCCCCGCCGGCTTTTTTTCCCCCGCATCCCTGGGCGGCCGGCATCAGCAGGCAGGCCATGACGGCAGCCGCGGGCAGTATCGATTTTCTTAATTGCCTGACTATCATTTTTTGTAAGACACTGCACATCCGGTTAAATTCAAAACACCTCAGTCGCCGGTCGGTTGACCGGCTCGCACGTGTCCATGCATTACGGTTTTCATATCAGCTTCACGGGAAATTTTCAATCACATGCCACGTCACCTCATCGGCCTTCACGTATTTGTCGCCCGCAAGCTCGTTGATCCTCGAGACCGTGGACCCTTCCCTGTACTGCGACATGACGCGCTCTATGTCCCTGGCTTTTTCCAGCGCCTGCTCCACCGCGTGCTCCACGTCCATATAGTATTTATCAGACGGCTTCCAGCCGGGCCGCCTGTCCCTACAGCAATTCGGGAAAATCGGAAATCCTGTGGAACTTCAAGTCGCCGTCGATGAGCAGGGCCTTGAAGTCCCGCAGCCTGTCGAAGAGGGCCTGCGCCTTTTCGGGGCCGAGCACCATGAGCGCCGTGGCAAGGGCGTCGGAGCGCAGCGCGCTGGGCGTGATGACGGTCGCGGAAACGCACGCTGTCGAGGGCATCCCGGTCATCGGGTCCAGGATGTGGTGGTAGCGGCGGCCGTCCTTGACAAAGAAACGCTCGTAATCGCCGCTCGTGGCCACGGCCCAGCGGCCGCCGGCCTCGAACTGCGCGATGAGCCCGCCCTTCTTCCTGGGGTGCTGAACGCCGAGCTTCCAGCTTTCCTTTCCCTTCTTCCCTCCGATCAACAGGTCCCCGCCGCCGCTGATAATGTAGTTTTTCACCCCAAGCGCCTCGAGGATCGCGCCCATCTCGTCAATGGCATATCCTTTTGCAACGCCGCCCAGGCCGATCTTCATGCCCTTGTCTTTCAGGCGCACGGCCCTGTTGACCCGGTCGAGCTCCAGGTTCTCGAGACCCACCAGCTTCTTCGCCTCCTCGATGGCCTGCTTCGCGGGAACGGCCGGGGATTCTACGCGCCAGTCCCACAGGTCCCCGAGAGGGGCGAAGGTGATGTCAAAGGCCCCGTTCGTGTCCAGGCCAAGCTCGCGGGACTTTTCAATCACATGCCACGTCATCTCATCGGCCTTCACGTATTTGCCGCCCGCAAGCTCGTTGATCCTCGAGACCGTGGACCCTTCCCTGTACTGCGACATGACGTGCTCGATGTCCCTGGCTTTTTTCAACGCCTGCTCCACGGCGTGCTCCACGTCCTCCCGGCTGCCTGCGAGCTCCCCGCCTGTCCAGACCTGCACCGAGAAAACCGTGCCCATCATGGTCTCGGAC
The DNA here is from genome assembly GCA_043813155.1 of Pseudomonadota bacterium. Lineage (GTDB taxonomy): Bacteria > Myxococcota_A > Polyangia > DRWM01 > DRWM01 > JBDRLK01. The sequence goes on from JBDRLK010000165.1 coordinate 6,174, forward strand.
CTGTGAAAGATATTTTCGCCGGCCTTGTCCGTCCTCCTGCATCCCTGCAGCAGGGCAAGCAGAAACAGGACAATCAGCGCTCTATGCACGAGCCGCTTCATCTAAGTCAGCATCACGGGCAGGGGAGGCTTTAGCCTCCCGTCTCCATACACGCGGGTAGGGGAGGCTTTAGCCTCCCTGAGGATGGGAGCCTGAAGGCTCCCCTACCCCTGATTACACGGGGGGAGGCTTTAGCCTCCCTGAGGATGGGAGCCTGAAGGCTCCCCTACCCCTGATTACACGGG
>JBDRLK010000166.1:0-4190 GCA_043813155.1 Pseudomonadota bacterium
GCCTCGGTCGAGACCTACCTGAAGTATGCCGAGGCCATCGGTTTGACCGCGACGGCAGCGTAGTCGCGCAGCAGACATGGCTCTGGCAGCTGATTTTTGTCTGCCGGGAGCTTCTTGCCGAGTCATCCTTGTTGGCCGCCTGAAGTAAGGGCAATGAGCATGATTCGCCAAGAATCTCCTCTCCTCTTTCCGGCATGGAAAGGGAAGCGGAGCAAATGAAAGAGATACCTATGTCGGAAGGTTTTAAAAATATCGTTGAAAGCACGATTTCTTCTTATGAAGAAAGGATGCAGCATATCGGTGATGTTTTCGACGCGGCTCACCAGATCCTCCAGGGATTCCAGGAATCTTTTACGGCAAAGCAGGAAAGGGACACGATCAATGCGAGGCTGAGGGAAAGTTTTGCCAAAAACGGGTCCATGAGAAAGAAAGATTTCGACGGCATGATGCGGGATATTCTCCTGGCGCAGGATGAAAGGGAAAAGGAGGCAAGGGATATTCTCAGCGGCTACCTTGATGAGCAGAAAGAGACGGCGAAAGCCTTGAAGGAAAATTTGCAGAAAATCAGGGATTCCCTTGCCGGGGGCGAAGTCCGGAGGGTTCATGAATGCCACGAGATGATGAAAGATATTCTTGCCGGGCAAGACGAGAGAAAGGAATGGGTCACGTCCAGGCTCAAGGAATTTCAGGAAGAGCAGAAACTTCTGTCATCGCGGCTCAAGGGGATCCTGGCCAAAGGAAAGGAGATTCGCGCAATGGACCTGAAGCTGATGCTCGATGAGCTCAAGGCACAGGGCAGGCAGCGAAAAATCCAAACGGCCGGGAGGAGAGATGAGGTCAGGACCATGCTCGACAAGTTCAAGGAGCAAAGGCTGTAAGCGGCTGGAAAGCGGTGATATCGGCGCAGATAGGGAAGCGGGAGGTAAAACACCCATAGCCGTCCCCCCGTCTTTTTCGGGACGGAAGGATTGATCAAACGTGATAAAATATTTTTAAGGAGGTTCGTGATGGCAATAGCACCAGATATGAAAAACATTTGCGACGGCATTGCCTCGTCATACGAAACGAGAATGAAAGATCTCGATATCCTGACCAGGAATGTTCACACTAGCTTGAAAGGTTTCGAGGATGACAGGAAACGCAGCGAGGACGACAGGCAGAAAGCGGCCAAGGAGCAGGCCGAAGCCTTGGCAGACTATATGGCCGACCTGAGAAGCAGCACGAAAAATATGATTGGCGGCTTTCGCAAGAGGTTAAAGGAAATCAAAAAAGAGAACAAGCAGATGGCCGGCGACATGAGGGCCGATCTCGATCAATCGGAAGCAGGAAGGCTCAAGGATTACAAGTCCATGATGGGTGGAATCCGCAAAGACATCGACGAGATCAACGCCCACGTGAAAAAAAGATTGAAAGAAGCCGACAACATGCTGAAGGACTTCTCCGGTTCCCACGGGGCGATGAGCAAAAAGCTGCGCAGCGAGCTGGCCAGGTTCGCCAGGAACAACACGGCCGGGGTGAGCTCCATGCTCGGATCTTACAGGTCGGACATGGACGAGTCGGCCGCTGCCTGGTCGGCGATGGCTTCGGGTATTGCCAGGAAGAAGGGCATGAAGCCGGCAGAGGCGAAGGTAGAGGCCAGGCCAAGGGCCGCGAAAAAAGCCGCGGCAGCGAAAAAGCCGAGGAAGAAGGCGAAGCGGAAACCGAAGAAGAGTGGAAGAAAGTAGGCGGCCCGGCCGTCCAAAATGGCACGCGGGTCTACCGGCTTTCTTCGCAGGCCCTGGAAGGCTTGAGACTTGAAGGAGGATTCCATTGAGATCATAACGTGCACGTTCTGCCGCGCCGCGGGCGTTCATCCGGGCAGCAGGGCAACATGCACGGTATGCGGGGGCAAGGGAACCGTGACGGTAACCGGCGCCTGCGGGACATGCCCGGCGTGCAGGGGGTGGGGAAGCCCGGAGGGTAGCGGCTTGCCGTGTTCCGAATGCGGCGGCATGGGACTTCTTTGAAACAGGAGGATAAAAATGATCGATGAAATGACGACAGTGCTCGAGCCGAGCCCTTTGCCTGACTTTGTTGAGACGAAATACGTCAAAGACCTGGCGGGCAGGGCCCTCTCCTATATCAGGGCCGGGTTTCCAATCCACTTCAGGGGCGTGTCCGGGACCGGCAAGACCACGCTGGCCATGCACGTGGCAAGCAAGTTAGGAAGACCCGTAGTGCTGGTTCACGGGGACGAGGAGTTCACCACCTCGGACCTGGTGGGCGGCGAGCACGGCTACAGGCTCAGGAAGGTCGTGGACAGGTTCGTCTCGCGGGTCCTGAAGGTGGAGGAGGACATGGTCAAGCGCTGGGTGGATAACCGCCTCACAGTGGCCTGCAAGTACGGGTTCACCATGATCTACGACGAGTTCACGCGCTCGAGGCCCGAGGCGAACAACATCCTTCTTTCCATCCTGCAGGAGAAGATGATGGACCTGCCCGTGGGAAGGGACGGGGATTCGCCCTACCTGATGGTGGATCCCGACTTCACGGCCATTTTCACGAGCAATCCCGAGGAGTACGCGGGAGTCCACAGGAGCCAGGACGCTCTGCGTGACAGGATGATAACCATGGACCTGGACCATTTCGACCATGAAACGGAAGTGGCGATTGCCATGGCGAAATCCGGGCTCGGCAAAAAGCACGTGGAGGCCGTTGTCAAGATCGTCAGGGGTCTGCGCGAATCGGGAAAGTGCGAGTTTTCCCCCACGGTCCGCGGCTGTATCATGATCGCGAAGACATGCAAGGTCCAGGGGATAGCGCCCGGTTCTTCCAACGGCGCTTTCATGACTATATGCCAGGATATCCTGGCCTCCGAGACGAGCCGGGTGGGCTCCAGGACGAACCAGGACAGGGTGAAGACGGTCGTCGGAGAGCTTGTCCACAAGCACAGCTAGGAGAGAGCGCAGCGCAAGAATCCCCTGTCTTGCAGGCGTGGGCCCTGGCGAAGGGAAGGAGTCAACGATGACGCTACTGCGAGTATTATCCACGATAGACAAAGACAGTAATATCAGGCTTCCCGCTAACATTGCGAGGGCGGCGGGCCTGGAAGAGGGCCGGCTGGTCGAGCTGAAAATCGTAGGATCGGAAAGAAGCAAGCGCATCATGATAACGCCGATGCAGAGGCCGGGGCGAAAAACCGGGAAAACCTCCAAGACAAGGAGACAGCGATGATAAACGGCGTAACCGATATCAACAGCATCCGCAACCTGAGGAGCATGCACTCGACGGGAAAGCGGGCCATACCAAAAAGAGACAGCTGCACCTATCTGGACCTGTACATGCTGCACAAGGAAAGGGACAGGCTCGATCAGGAATTGCGGCAGATCGAAAAACGAAAGGACGTGATCCGGAAGAGAATTAATGAGATCAACCTGGAGATGGAAGCGCACGAAGAAAAAGAAGCCGGGCTTCGGGAAGCCGCCGCAGGGAACGATGGAAAACGCCGCGCCGATGATTTAAAGGTAATGCGCTTGAAGTATTGAATCGGCCTGAGGACCGGCAGGTAGAGAGGCAGCGATGATCTGGAAGACATTCGATTTCAAGAGCCGCAAGCCGTGCAGGATGGGGGAGGTGCTGAAAAAAAACGTATGCAGGTGCGGCTTCTGCGGCGGCGAAGGGGTTCCTCCCTCCCGGAGGTACGCCACATGCCCGGTGTGCTCGGGAATCGGGATCGTGTATGTTAAGCTCCCGGCCGTTCTGTGCGCCTACTGCGGCGGCGCCGGAAAGTCGCGCATGAATCCGGACCTCACGTGTATTGTTTGCGGCGGCAAAGGTGTTGCGGCCGTGGCCGCGGAGCATGTGGCCGCGTGTCCCGCCTGCGTGGGAAAGGGCAGGGAAAGGCAAAGTTATCTTCCCTGCCTGAAGTGCCGGGGCAAGGGCGTTGTTGCTACCGAGCCCGGGACCGCCTGACAAAGGGGGCATGTGCCGGCAGCCGGTCCCGGCCGAAATTGAAACTGCGAGGAAAGGAAACCTGCCCATGAAAGAAAAAAGGACAAGGAAAAAGAAGCAGCAGAAGGAAAAAAAGGAAGAAGAGCTTGAATTTGATTTCGGCATCGGCGGATTCAGCCTCGGGGGCCTGCTCAGGGGAGTGGAAAAACTGATCGACTTTTCCGCGAAGCTGGAGGAGTCAGGAGGGGAGATCAGGAACG
>JBDRLK010000167.1:0-17789 GCA_043813155.1 Pseudomonadota bacterium
CGACGAGGTCGACATCGACACGGACCCTGCCGATTGCCGCGAACAGCTCGACTGGGCCATCCTCGATTACGGCACCTACACGCTGATTGTCGACGGCGAAGACGGGTTCGGCGCTGTCCTGTGGGGAGTTGAATGCGAGGACCTGGCCGTGAACAGCTACGAGCCGAATTCCAACGAATTCATCTGCGGGGTCTTCATGACCTACACGCCCTGATTGCAGTCAAAAGGCAAGCTGGAGCTGGCTTCGCAGCTGCACGTCGTAGCGGTTGCCGTCCTCGCGGCCGTGGATCAGGAGGCCCGTGTCGATCTGCCATTTCAGGGTCGCTCCCATGAGGTAGACGTTGAATCCCAGGTTCACCTCGCGCTCGGAATGGATGAGGCCGTTGTCCGCGTACTGCTCGGCCAGCGCGTCCGCCTCGGCCGCGCTCTCGGCCCCGGCGATCCTGCTGTCGGCGTACCTGCGCGCGTCCTCGCGAAGCTCGTCGTAAACGTAGATGTCGGTGTAGCGCAGCGCCACTTCGTATTTGCGCAGGAAAACATAGCTCATCTGGAGCACGACGCCGACCATGCCCAGGTCGCTCATGCCCGGGCCCGCCGCCTTGTCCCAGAACACGATGTAGAACACGCTGCTGATCGCAAAGCCGCGGGCCTTGACCATGATCTCCGGGGCCAGGCGCAGGCGCATGTCCTCGAGCACGGCAGGCTGAAAGTCCCAGGCCGCGCTCATGCCCGCGGAAAACCCGGGCGGGCCTCCCACCAGATCCGACGGTCTTCCGACCGCAATGCCGCCGAAATTGCAGGCTATGTGCGCCACGAGCTCGCCGTGCGGCCTCTTCCAGCCCGCGGGGTCGGTGAGGCTGGACGGGCTGGCCACGGGCTCGCCGTACAGGGCCGGGATGCCCACGGCGTTTGAAGCGCGGGCGTTCTGGCCGGTGAAAATGGCGAACTGGTATTCCAGGGCCGGCGGCTCTGCCAGGCCGTTGTGCAGCATGACCCCGAGCTGCCTCTCCGCCCCGATCCAGCGCGTGGGGTTGGACCATTCCACCACGGGAAGGTCCTGGAACGAGTTCAGGCGGTGGCGCGTAAAGGGAATCTTGAACTGTCCGAGCCTCACCCTGGCAAGCGGGTGGAACGCGTACTCGACCCACAGGTCCATCAATTCCAGGCTGCCCGGCACGAGGTTCAGGTGCAGCAGGTAGGTGAAATCCTTCGTCAGCAGGCTGCCCTTGATCACGGGCCTGAGCCTCCTGAATATCAGCTTGTGGTCCGTTTTCCTCTCCCCTCCCGATCCCTTGTCGACAAACTTGTATTCCCAGCGAAACTGGGCTGCGAGATGAAACTCCAGGGAATTCTTCCCGCTGGCGGACGCCACGTTCAGCTCCGGCTTCTCCATGCCGGCCTGGGCGGCCGCCGCCGGCACGAGCAACGCGGCAAGCAGCAGCGCCGCTGCGCGCGCGCGATCGACGGCCCCTCTTTGGATTCCCGCGCCCATGGTCAACCCTGCACCCCGTCAAGATACCAAAGGTAGCCCGCATCCTCGATGGAGCGCTCTATATCGAGGACCACGAAATCGGCCGTGGCCAGGGCGCGCGCGATGTAATCCTCGTCGTCCCGGTCCAGGCCCCAGGCATAATCGAAGGTGGGGCCGTAGAATGACGCGTCCCCGAAATCATCCTCCCAGTTGCCGTCCACGAGCACGGCGTTGTCTTCCAGATAGGCCAGCACGGCCTCGAACATGGATTGATGCGGGAATCCCCCCTCCTCCTCGTCCGCGTCCTCGACGGCGTCCAGCGCGTCCCCCGCGTCCGCGTCATCGGCAGCCTCGCCGTTTCCCTGGCAGGCCCCGTGGAACGCGCAGGCGAAGAACAGCGTGATGATGATGGCAATGCGTTTCATGACCCTCCCCGGGACCGATCGGCGCAGCTACGGGCAGCCGAAGGAGTCCCCCGATGTATTTGCGCTGAACGCCAGGTTCGTGAACGTGGGGCTGGAGGTGTTGCAATACGTGCCCCACGTGGACGAGTTCCGGATCGTGCTGTTGCCGGCGCTCCCGTCGCAGTGATACCAGTACAGGTTGCCGTAGCCGTTGGCCCCGCCGAAGGCCACTTCCGTGTAGTCGAACACGGTGGAAGCGTCGATGCAGTTGCTCGACAGCTGGATGCCGCGCCAGTCGCCGTTGGCAGGGGATATGTCGGACGACGTGAAGGTAATGACGTTGCCGCTGGTCCCGACGGCCATGAGGCCGCCGTCGTCGTTGTACCCGATGTACAGGTCCACGCCCGCGTCGAACTGGAGCGTTGTGCCCGGCTCGATCGTGAGGATGGGGTTCGAGACCCCCTGCACGTACACGTCGCCGGAGACCGTGGTGGGGACATCAAGCTTCCTCCATGTGCCGCTCAGGGCGACGGTGCCGGCCGTCAGGTTCAGCCCGCCGGCCGTGTTGCCCGCGAAGAGCGACGTGGCGGCTACCTCGCTGCCGTAGCCGGCCGGAACGCTCATGCCGTACAAGCCGTTCGCCGTGAGCGTGTTGTTTGCAAAGCTCGGCGTGCCCGTCCTGTCCAGGCCGCTCGCGCCGTCCATGTAGATCCCGTCCTCGGCATTGTTGGAAAAAGTGGATCCCGAAATCAGGGGGAAGGCGGTGTTGCCGAAAACGCCGTCCGTGCTCGAATGTGTAACGGTGCAGCCCGAGAGCGTGGGGCTGCTGTGGTAAAGGTACAGGCCGCCGTAGCCGTTGGCGCCCGCGTAGGAGATCGCCAGGCCCGTGAGCGTGGAGCCCAGGTCATTGGAGGAAATCTGCACGCCCCGCCAGTCGCCCGGCGTGGGCGGCGTGTCCGACGCGGTGAAAACAACGCCCGTGTCCGTGCCGTTGACCGTCAGCATGCCGTCGTCGTTGTACCCCACGTAGAGGTCGATGCCGAGATCGAACTGAAATTCGTTGCCGTCCTCGACCGTGACCACGGGGTTCGCCGCGCCCTGGATGTAAATGTCGCCGCTGACCACGTAGGGCGTGTCCACGGTCCTCCAGGTGGCGCTCGCATCGACCGTGTCTGCCAGCACGCGCACGCCTCCCGCCGTGTTGCCGTCGAAAAGGCAATCCGATGCGATTTCCCCCACGAAATTGGCGGGCACGCTCAGGCCGTAGCCGCCGTTCGACGTTGCCGTGTTGGTCGCGAAGGTCGGCGTCCCGTCCCTGGAAAGACCGCTGCTCCCGTCCATGTACGCGCCGTCCTCGGCATTGTCCGAGAACGTGGTGCCCGTTATTTTAGGAAAAGCGGTATTGCCGTATACACCGTGCGTGCTCGAGTGCCTGACGGTGCAGCCCGCGAGCGTGGGGCTGCTGTGGTACAGGTACAGGTTGCCGTAGCCGTTGGCCCCGGCGTATTCAATGGTCAGGCCCGTGAGCGTGGAGCCCAGGTCATTGGAGGAAATCTGCACGCCCCGCCAGTCGCCCGGGTTCGGCGGCGTGTCCGACGCGGTGAAAATGACGCCCGTGTCCGTGCCGTTGACCGTCAGCATCCCGTCGTCGTTGTACCCCACGTACAGGTCAATGCCGGCGTCGAACTGCAGCTCGTTGCCGTCCTCTATCGTGACCTCGGGGTTGGCCCCGCCCTGGATGTACACGTCGCCGCTGACCACGTAGGGCGTGTCCACGGTCCTCCAGGTGGCGCTCGTCTCGACCGTGTCGGCCAGGATGCGCACGCCTCCCGCCGTGTTGCCGTCGAACAGGTTATCCGAGGCGATCTCGCCCGCGTAGTTGGCCGGCACGCTCAGGCCGTAGCCGCCGTTCGACGTTGCCGTGTTGGCCGCGAACGTGGGCGTCTCATCCCTGGCCAGGCCCGAGGCTCCGTCCAGGTAGGCGCCGTCGTTGTTGTTGTCCGAAAACACGCTGCCCGACACGGCGGGAAATGCGGTGTTGCCGTACAGGCCGCTCGTGCTCGAGTGCCTCAGCGTGCAGCCCGCAAGCGTCGGGCCGCTGTGGTACAGGTACAGGCCGCCGTAGCCGTTGGCCCCGGCGTACTCGATGGTCAGGCCCGTGAGCGTCGAGCCGTTGTCGTTGGAGGAAATCTGAACGCCCCGCCAGTCGCCCGGGTTCGGCGGCGTGTCGGACGTGGTGAAGACAACGCCTTCCTCGTCTCCGCTCACAACGAGCTTGCCGCCGTCATTGTACCCGATGTACATGTCCGTGCCGGCGTCGAATTCGACCCTGGCCCCGCCCTCGATGGTGAGCACGGGGTCCGCCGCGCCCTGGACGTAGATGTCGCAGGTCACGACGTGGAGCACGTCGCCCGACCATGTCTCGTCCTCCATGATGGTACCGCAGTGGTAGACCGGGCACCCGTTGTTCAGAATATCGTCGCAGTCCTCGTCGACCTCGTTGTCGCAGATTTCCCCGGCCTCCGGGTTGATATCCTCGTCCTCGTCGTTGCAGTCATCGCTGTTGGCCACGTAGCCCTCGGGCTGGCTGCAGTCGGCCAGCGTGACCTCTTCGTTTCCGTAGGTGTCCTCGTCGCCGTCCTCGTACCAGGTGGGCGCGTCCTCCGCGTCGGGCTCGTCCACGCCCTCGTCGCCCACGCCGCACACCACCGTGTCCGTGTTCGTGTCGCCCTCGCAGTCGCAGTCATTGTCGATCTCGTCGCACACCTCGGTGTTGCCGGGGAAGGCGTCCTCCTCCTCGTCGTCGCAGTCCCCGCCGTCGGCCACGTAGCCTTCAGGCTGCTCGCAGGCCGTGACCCAGTCCCCATCCTCTCCGTAACCGTCCTCGTCCGAGTCGCCGTACCAGGTGGGCGCGTCCTCCGCGTCATCCTCGTCAATGCCGTCGTCGCAGTCATTATCGATCTCGTCGCACACCTCGGTGTTGCCCGGGAAGGCGTCCTCCTCCTCGTCGTCGCAGTCCCCGCCGTCGGCCGCGTAGCCTTCGGGCCGGTCGCAGGCCGTGACCGTGTCGTCGTCGACGCCGTAACCGTCCTCGTCCCCGTCCGCGTACCAGGTGGTCGCGTCCGTTGCGTCATCCTCGTCAATATCGTCGTCGCAGTCATTGTCGATCTCGTCGCACACCTCGGTGTTGCCCGGGAAGGCGTTTTCCTCGTCGTCGTCGCAGTCGCCGCCCCGGTCCGTGTAGCCTTCCGGCTCCGCGCAGGCCTCCACCGTGTCGTCGTCATCTCCGTACCCGTCATCATCGCCGTCCGCGTACCAGGTCTCGCCGTCCACCGGGTCCTCGTCCACCTCCTCGTCACAGTCATTGTCCTCGCCGTCGCATACCTCGTCGGCGCCGGGATAGATCGAATCGTCGTCGTCATCGCAGTCCTCGTCCGCCGGATACCCGTCCTCGTCATGGTCCTCGGCCACGATCTCTTCTTCCACCATCTCTTCCGTGACCGCGTCCTCTTCCTCGCCCGTCCCGCCGCCGCAGCCGCCTGCCGCCGGCGCGAGCGCGGCCGCGAGCACGAGCCACAGAAAGGAAAATTCCGACAATGCAGTTGCGTTTCTTGCCCTTTTCATTGATTCCTCCTCGAAACTGTTAACAACATCGATTCAATCCGTGAAAATGAATATTTAAAAAACCTGATATTGCATTTTTAGCAGAACTCACGGCACTTTCAAGGTGATTGATGTAATTTTAGTTCTTATTCAATACAGTCCCCGGCCAGCCGGTCGCAGTAATCACAGCCGTCGCATATCTTGTCGCAGCGCATCACTTTCCGGATGAACCCGGCCGGAAACTTCGTGTTGTCGCATGCCAGGCCGGCATGCTGGTTCGATCCCAGGATATGAAACAGGTCTCCCCTGTAGGATCGCTCGAAGCACGCGATGAATTTCTCTCTCAGAAGCTCGCTCGGGTCGTCCCTGTAAGCCAGCTTGATGCAGTCGGCCAGGCCGTGCTTTTCATAAAAGACAATGTCCTCGGGCCTGATGAAAGGCCTCTTGATCTCATCCGAAATGTCTTGCGTTCTGTACAGGCAACCGTCATGGTCCAGCTTCCTTCCGAACATGCGCGCACCGCTTTTCGGGCCCACCCTCGAGGAGACATCGTGCAGCACGGGCAGCCCGGCGTGCCTCCAGGCGTAAAAGCAGCTGGCGTAGCATCCATGGAACCCGAGAAGCTTTACCAGCATGCCAGGGTAGCTCTTCTTGAGCCGCATGATGCCGGAAAGCTCCGTGAAGCTTCGGTTCACCGACGGGTCGAGGCACAGGTCATCGATGCCGGAACGCAGCGCTTCCACGGCTTTCGGGACGCAGTCGATGCCCATGAAGATGGATGACTGAAGCCGTATCCGGGGAAACCGCTTTTTCAGGTGGGGAACGATGTACGGGTCCGAGACCGTGATCGTGGAAATTTCCGCGGCTTTTCTCAGCCGCCTGACGTATTTTTCAATCCTGCCCAGGTCCTCGAAAAACAGTGTATACTTGTTGACGAGGAAGTTGGTCCTGACGCCGCAGCGGGCGCAGAGCCTGACGAGCTCCTCTATCTCTTCCTGTGAATGGCCCTTCCATTCCACGTAGGGGCTGGAGAAATTGTACTTCCCGGGGCCGGCAAAATACACCTCCAGGACCTGTCCCGAGCCCAGCGCCTCCTCGGTCAGGGCCAGGTCCCCGTTGTAGGGAATGGAGAACTTTATCCTCTTTGCTTTCTTCTTTGTGTCCCCTCGTCGTCCGGCCATGGGCATCATCCTGGTGCAAGGGCGCTTCGCCGCTTGGCAATTGTCGATTATCCCTGGTTTTCTAGCATAGTCCACTGTTTTCTTCCACAACCTGCCTCAGCTTTTCATCCTTTGACTCCATTGACCTTTCCCGAATATGGGATATCATTCAGGAAAGGGACGAAAATCGGGATCTTTATAGCCATGAAACCTTCATCGGCACATATTCCCTTGCTTATTCTGATTGCGGGCTGTTCCCAGAGCTGGACGCTGGTGGATGACGGCGGCGCGGACGCGGCGCAAGAAACGCCTGACATGACATCCGACGTCATGGACACGCCCGTCGACCTTCCCATTGACGAGCCGGCGGGCGACAGCGAATGCCCTCCCGGGCTCGACGACTGCGGGGGCGTTTGCGTTAACTTGCGCGCGGAGCACGATCACTGCGGCACGTGCGGCCACGCGTGCGAGCCGGCCGAGGTCTGTTTCGGCGGGGAATGCCTGCTCGAGTGCCCGTACGACACGATTGCCTGCGACGGCTCGTGCGTGGACATCGGCTCGGACGTGAGCAACTGCGGCGAATGCGACAACGTGTGCGCGGCCGGCGAGCATGCCGGGCCCGTGTGCGAAACGGGCGTGTGCGCCGTCATCTGCGAAGCCGGGTGGTCGGACCTCGATGATGACGGGTCCTGCGAGACGAACTGCGTGTCCACGTCGCCTTCGGAAACATGCAACGGCCTGGACGACAACTGCAACGGGACCGTGGACGAGAGCTTCCCCTGCCGCATGGGCCGCGAGGTGGGCTGCACCACGGTATGCGGCTCGACCGGAACGGGCATCTGCGGCATTGACTGCGAGATCCCGGCCCCGGGATCCTGCAACCCCCCGGACGAGGTGTGCAACGGGGCCGACGACGACTGCAACGACCAATGCGACAACGGGCTCGACTGCTGCCGGGGAGAGACCGGGCCCTGCACCTCTTCGTGCGGCACGCCCGGCACGACCATCTGCTCGGCCTTATGCGAGCTGAGCGGCTGCATTCCACCGGACGAGACGTGCAACGGCCTGGACGACGACTGCGACGGCGATTGCGACGACGGTGCGGGCATGGCCTGCTGCCGCGGGGAGGAAGGCTCCTGCACGACCTCCTGCGGCTCCACGGGCTCGCGCACCTGCTCGTCCTCGTGCACGTGGAACACGTGCGAGCCGCCGGACGAAACGTGCAACGGCGCGGACGACGACTGCGACGAGCGTTGCGACAACGGGTTCGAATGCTGCCGCAACGCCGCGGGCTCCTGCACGGCCTCCTGCGGCACCACAGGCACGCGAACATGCTCGGGCTCCTGCGCCTGGGGCTCCTGCCAGCCTCCGGCCGAGACGTGCAACGGCGCGGACGACGACTGCGACGAGCGGTGCGACAACGGGTTCGAGTGCTGCCGCGGCGCCTCGGGCTCCTGCACGACCTCCTGCGGCTCCACGGGCACGCGAACCTGCTCGTCCTCGTGCTCATGGAGCTCCTGCGACCCGCCCGAAGAGACCATGAATTTCGAGGACGACGACTGCGACACCATCGTGGACAACGGGTACTCGGTGCTGGCCTATGGACACGACGACTGCGCCGGCTCGAGCGGCTCCTGTCCCTCGGGCTACTCGTCGAGAGGGAGCTTCAAGGTCGACAGCCAGTCCTGCGGAAGCGCGGGCTCGACGGGGATCGATTACGACGGTCACGCCATGGACGCGGGCTGGCTCCACCTGTGCTCGCCCACGGGCGACGTGATCCTGGCGCACGGGTGGGACGACTGCGCCGGGGCCGGAGGCGGCTGCCCGTCGGGCTACACCGAGCGCGGGAGCTTCAAGGTGGATACAATAGAGTGCGGCAACCCGGGCCAAACGGGCCTTGACTACGACGGCTATTCGCTCGACAGCGGCTGGATGCAACTGTGCTCGAAAACTTCCAACGAGACCATCGCCCTGCAGACCGACTCCTGCACCATGGATTCGGGCAGCTGCCCGGGGGGCTCGAGCGAGCAGGGCAGGTGGAAGCCCGACGCCTCGGCGTGCAATCCCACCTATCCGTCCGCCGTCACAACGGACGGCCACCGGCTCAACGTGGGCTGGCTCAGGTACTGCGTGGACAATTGAGGAGGTTTCTTGTAACACCCTTAAAATAAAAGGAAATCATGGGTGAAGAAAAAACAGCGGCCCCTGGAAAACGGCGGAAAAGTCAGATGAAAAAGTCAATGACATACTTCAAGGCAAGTCCTGAAATACCGAGTCCAAGGCCGATGCGGATGACGCTGGCGGGCATGACTTTCTGAAGACCGGCGCCGATGTACATGCCCGCAATGCCTCCGATGCCGAAAAGCGCTCCCAGGGTCCAGTCCGGTGCCGTGGATACCGATTGCGGGTCGGCGAAATCAAGAAAGGTATAAACGCCAACGCCGGCAACGGATGTGAAGAACGTACCGGCCAGCGCCGCGCCCGCCACCGTGTGGATCGGGAGCCTGAAGACCGTCACGAGCAAGGGCGCTATGATGGCTCCTCCGCCGATCCCGTATATGCCGCCCACGAGACCGATGACCAGGGAGAGCAGCAGCAGCGCCGGGACATTGAAGGAAAATGTCTCCCCCATGAACTCGAACTCCATTCGCCGCATGCCCCATCGCCCGGTCCTCACGCGGGCCTCCGCTGGAATGCCTCGGCCCGCCTGGCTTGCCTCCTTCACCAGCTCCTGGAGCCGCTTTCCCGCCCGGTCTTCGAATTCAAGTATCTTTTCCATCCTTCGCTTCGCCCGCCCCGTCTGGCCGTAAATCAGCCTGGCGCCCATGTACAGAAGCACGCAGCCCACGAAGAGCTTGAAGGGCCGCTCATCGGGCATCCAGTGTATCCTGACAAGGGCGCCCCCGACTATTCCGGGCAGGGTACCCACGATCACGACGCACGTGATGGGCCAGTTCATGCGGCCTTCGCGGATGTAACGATATACCCCTGATGGGATGGCGACGATATTGTAGACAAGGTTCGTGGGGCTCACGGCCGGGCTCGTGAAATTCAGAACGCTGACCTGGTAGGGAAGGAGCAGGAACGCGCCGGACACGCCGCCCATGGATGTAAAGGTGGAGATGGCCAGCGAAAGCAGCACGAGAAGGACCGGGTTGGCTTCCACGCCTGACGTTGGAAAGTACATTGATCCTCAAAAAAACCGCGCAGGAAGATTATACACCGCCGCCGTAACCTTGCAAGCAGGAGGCCGGCGTTGGGTGCGGGTTGGAGCCTGCAGGAGGACGGGAGGCTGAAGCCTCCCCTGCCCGATGGGAGTGACTCTACGGCGCGAGGTGCAGATCGCAGTAGTCGGGAAAGTCCTCGGGAACGCCGTCGCCGGCATAGGGCGTGGGGTGGGAGCCCATGGGGTGGTCCCTGAAGAATTCGACCGCCTGCTCGCCAGTAAAATCGGGCGGCAGGGAGTGCGCCCCCCCGTGGTTGCAGCCGATGATATCGTGACCCAAAGTATTGAGGTAGTCGATCGTGTTGAGCGCGGCCGTGTGGAAGCTCAAGAACGGCATGTACACGTCCTCCTCGCCTCCCCACACCACGACGGTCGTGAACTTGTTGGCCAGGCCGTACTCGGGCCAGTACATGGCGCCCGGGATGACGACCTGTCTTTCGTCCGAAAAATAGCTTCCCGAGAACGCGACCGTGCTGGCCAAAACATCACCGCGGGCAATGGCGAGCATGTCGCACATGATGGCGCCCGCGCTCCACCCCACCGAGTGGACCCGGTCCTCGTCCACGCCGAACGCCTCGTCCAGGCAGTCGAGCAGGCCGTCGAACAGCTCCACGTCGAAGTTGTCCCCCTCGTCATAGGTAAGAACGTCCCAGTCAAACCCGTCCGGCAGCTCCAGCTGGAGCGATGAAGGCGCAACACCGATAAACGAAAAGCCCGGGGTATTGACGTAGTCCTGGATAAGCTCCGCTCCTTCCACATAGTCATGATTCGCGCTGTGCCAGGAAACCACGACAGGCCACGGCCCTTCCTCCTCGTCATAACCATCGGGAAGCATGAGAAAAAACGTGCGCTCCGCCTCGTTGGCCGTAAAACCCATATTGAGGCCGTCGCGAAGCTCGAAATCATGGCTGGGGCAGCTCGCCACGACCGGGCCGAGCTCAACCTCGATCATGTCCCCGGACTCCGCGTCATCCGCCGCGTCATCGTCCGCATCCGGGGCTTCAGGGTCCTCGCCCGTGTCCGCCGCGACATCTTCATCGGAAACGTCAAGCTCCACGTCCGGACCCGCGTCTTCGACGGAAACATCGCCGCCCGCGTCAGCGTCCTTGTCGTCCCCGCCGCCGTCACACCCCCAAAGCAGTGTAGCGACCAGGATAGCCGCGGCAACAATTATTGCTCTCATCTTTTCTTACTCCAAAAGATATCTACTAGTACTCGAAAAAACTTTTTTTTCAACCCCGGCAGATGAACTGCCGTTTTTAAAACAGTTGCCGCGCCTCTTGCGCGGGCCGTTGAAAATGATATTCTAAGCTCAATATCATGAAAAAATCTTCAGCTCCATACAGGGGTAAAAAAGCCCTCATCGTCGACGACGATCGCGTCGTGCGCCTGCTGCTCACGCGCATGATGGCAAGCCTCGGGTTCGAGGTCACCGAGGCGGCCGACGGCAGGGAGGCCCTTGAAACCGCTTCCCGGCTGAAATTCGACCTCGTCATCACCGACCTGTCCATGCCGCACATGAACGGCATACAGTTCGTGCGCGAGGCGCTCGCTGCCGGCCTCGCCGCGCCGGTCATCTTTCTTTCGGCCACGGACTCGGAGGCCAAGGTCATGGAGGCAAGGAGCGTGGGCGCCTTCGAGTTCCTGGAAAAGCCGATGAACGCCTATCGCCTGGCCGAGGTCGTGAGAGACGCCATGGCCGGCCCCGGGGCCGGCGCAGCGCCGCCTTCCGGCGAGCATGAGCCGGCCGACCTGTCCATGGACATTGACGTGGACGAGGCTGAAGCGCCGCAGGAGGATGCCCGCACGGCCGGCGCCGCGCCCGCGCAAGCCAAGCTCCCGAAGAGAACGGGACGCTACGAAGTGCAGGAGTTGATCGCGAGGGGGGGCATGAGCGTTGTGTACAAGTGCAAAGATCCCCTCCTGGGCAGGCCGGTTGCAGTAAAGGTCTTTCACCCGGCGGCGGACGGCGCCGGCAATGCGCAGGACATGGTCTCCAGGTTCCAGAGGGAGGCCGGCGCCGCTGCGGCGCTTGCCCACCCGAACATCGTGGCCATTCACGACATGGGCCTTGACGAAGGGTCGGGGGACTGGTTCATCGTCATGGAGCTGCTCCAGGGCAGGGGGCTCCACGGGCTGCTGGACGAAAAGGAAAAAATACCGGAAAAAGAGGTCCTGTCTCTTGGGTTTCAGCTGGCCGACGCACTGGCCTTCGCTCACGCGCGCGGGGTCGCGCACCGCGACGTCAAGCCCTCGAACGTGATGATCAGGCAGGACGGGTTCGCGAAGCTTCTCGACTTCGGGATGGCCTCGGTCAGGGGTTGGAGCCTGACGCTGAGCGGCCAGATCCTCGGCGCGCCGAGCTGCATGGCCCCGGAGCGCATCAGGGGCGAGCCCGGCGGCCCGCTGTCCGACCAGTTTTCCCTCGGCGTCGTGCTGTACCATGCCCTGACGGGCGAAAACCCGTTTGACGGCGACACCATGGAGGCGCGGTTCATGCGCGTGCTCGAGCACGACCCGCCGCCCGTCGCCGAGGTCGCGGGCCCGGTGGCTCCCGAGCTGTCCGCGACGATCGCGCGGTTGATGTCCAAGGATGACCAGGGCAGGTTCCCGACCATGGGCAACGCGGCGGACGCGCTGCTGATGCTTGGCAGGAGCATGGACCTGGGCCTGAGGCGGTACATCGCAATGTCCGGCACGTAGGAGCCGCCGGGCGCTTCCCCTGTATTTATACCTTGCGCAACATCCCCAAATATGTTTATTCTATCTGACAATCCATGACCAAACCCGAACCTCGACACAAGGGAAAGACGGCGCTCGTTGTCGACGACGACGGCGTGGTGAGAGTGCTCATCGCCCGCATGATGGCAAAGCTCGGCTTCAGCGTCAGGGAGGCGGCCGACGGCGTGCAGGCCCTGCAGGCCGTGGAAAAACAGGACTTCGACATCGTCATCACCGACCTGGCCATGCCCCGCATGGACGGTATCGAGTTCATCCGCCGGGCCCGGGAGTGCGGCCTCTCCTCTCCCGTCATCTTCCTGTCGGGCACGGAGTCGGTATCCAAGGCGGTGGAGGCCATGAAAGTAGGCGCAACCGAGTTCCTCGAAAAACCCATGAACTCCTATCGCCTGGCCGAGGCCGTGGACCAGCTCATGGCCGCGGCCGGCGCCGAAAAGCCTCGCGCCTGCAAGGCCGGGCAGCCGCCCGCGGACGAGACGGCCTTTGCCGACCCGTCCGTTCAGGTGGAGGTCGGCATGCCTGAAACGGTCAAGCTGGACTCAAGGCAGGACCCGACCACGCCCATGGGCCCGGGCCGGACCGGCCCGGCGCCGCCGAAAGTCAGGCTCCCGAAAAAAATTGGCCGCTACGAGGTGCTGCAGCTGATTGGCAAGGGCGGCATGGGTCTCGTGTACGCGTGCAGCGATCCCCTTCTCGGCAGGTCAGTGGCCGTCAAGGTCCTCAGCACGGTCTCGGACAAGCCGCAGGAAGCGCAGGAGCTGGTAACAAGGTTCCAGAGGGAGGCGAACGCTGCCGCAACCCTTTCCCACCCGAACATCGTGGCCATCCATGACATGGGCCAGGACGAGGAGGGAGACTGGTTCATCGTCATGGAGCTACTGCAGGGGGCGGGGCTGCACCAGTTTTTGGACAGGGAGGGGAAGCTGCCGGAAAGCGAGGCCGTGTCACTGGGATTCCAGGTGGCGGACGCCCTGGCCTTTGCCCATGGCCGCGGCGTGATCCATCGCGACGTAAAACCCTCGAACATGATCGTCCAGCCCGACGGCACGGCCATGCTGCTCGATTTCGGCCTGGCCGCCGTGCGCGGCTGGCACCTGACCCTGAGCGGCCGCATACTGGGATCGCCGGCCTACATGGCGCCCGAGCGCATCAGGGGCGAGCAGGGCGGCGCGGCGGCCGACCAGTTTTCCCTCGGCGTTGTTCTCTATGAGTGCATGACGGGCGAAAACCCCTTTGACGGCGACACGGTGGAGACGCGCTTCCTTCGCGTTCTCGAATACGATCCCCCGCCCCTGTGCGAGGCCTGCGACGCGGTCGGGCAGCAGCTCTCCAATGCGATTGCCCGGATGATGTGCAAGCAGGAGCATGACAGGTTTCAGGACATGGGCAGCGTGGCGGACGCCTTCGCGCTTCTCGGCCGGAGCATGGACATGGAGCTCAAGCGCCACATCCCCAAGTAGTCCGCCCGACGGGCAGGGGCGGCTTCAGCCTCCCGGCATACAGCAGGGTAGGGGAGGCTTCAGCCTCCCGTGACAATGTGTTTAGGGCGGCTAAAGCCGCCCCTACCCATCATGAGTGGAAAGCCTCCCCTGCCCGCGCTCCGGAGGCCCGACTACTGCTTTTTACAATTTTTCTTTACGCAGGAAAGGCCGGCTTCGCAGTCATCGGATGCCGTGCACGCCTCCCCCTCGGCGCTGAAGTGGTCCACGCATTTGCCGGCCACGCAGATAGTGGGCATCTGGCAGTGCTGGTCGACGTCGCAGGGCCCGCCGAGGTACGACGGGCCGTCGGCGCAGACGTCCTTGATGCACAGGTAGCTCATGCATTCCGGGTTGGCGTCGCACGCTTCACCGGCCGGCAGGTAGTCGTAGCGGCATTTTCCCTTGAGGCACAGCCCCGAAGCGCAGTCCATGTCGCTCTTGCACTTGCCGCCGTCGGGCAGCAGGTCCTTGGAGCATTTCCCCATGACGCAGTACCCCCCGCCGCAGTTTTCATCGGTGCTGCAAATGCTTCCCATCTTGCCCGAGCCGGCTATACCCTTCTTGCACTTGAAGTCGACGCAAGCCAGCGGTGGGTTGCAGTCTTCGTGCAGCTCGCAGATCTCACCCTTGCCTCCGTTGCCCACCTGCGCGCACTTTCCCTTGATGCACACGCCGATGCTGAAACCCGAATCGCAGTCGCCGTGCTTCTCGCAGTCGCCTCCAGGGGGGGACAGGTTCGTGTGGCAGGTTTTCGCGATGCAGTAGAGCCCGGGCTTGCAGTCGACGTCGGCGCTGCACTTCTGGCCGGCCTCGGACTGCTTTCTCCTGGTGCACATGGACTGGACACAGTCGAGCGGGTGGTTGCACTGGCCCTTGGATGTGCAAAGCTCGCCGATGGAGCCCTTGCCCACGGGTTTGCACGCGCCCATGTGGCACAGAAGAGAGGTCTGGCAGTCGCTCATCGCGTAGCACTTCTCGTTTTCAGCTGCCAGCGTCTTTTTGCACTGCTGGGCCACGCAGTAGAGGCCCTGCTGGCATTCGCTCGGGCCATGGCAAAGGCCGCCCTCGGCGGCAAGGGATTTCGCGCATTTTCCCGCAACGCAGTAGAGCCCGGACTGGCATTTATTGTAGGCGCTGCAGTACTCGCCTTCCTTGGGCATGAGCATGGCCGCAGGGACGCAGGCGCCGTTGAAGCACTTCAGCCCCGACCCGGCGGGGCAGTCGTAATCGCTGTAGCATGTCTTGCTCGCCATGCCCGCGCCCGAAGCGGCCACGCAATAGGTCGAGCACTTGCCGCTCACGCAGGTCATCCCGGCTTCGCAGTGATGGTTGAAAACGCAGGGTCCGTCCAGCTTGCTCAGCTCCTTCGTGCAGACCGACGCGATGCACGAGGCGTCCTGCGCGCAGTTCTCGTCATTGAAACAGCCGTCGCCCAGGCCCGCGCGCCGCTTTTCCCGGCACGCTGCGTCCGCGCACTCGAGCCCGAACTGGCAGTCCTTGACGGTCAGGCATTTCTCCCCCGATGACGCCAGGTCCTTGCGGCAGACCTCGGCAACGCACAGGTAGCCGCCCGAGCAGTCCGAGTCCCACCGGCAGGCCTCTCCCTCGTTGGGCGGTGCGTCCGCGCTTTTCACGCACCTGGGGCCGCACGAGCAGCAGAGGGAAGCGAAAATTAGTAGCGAGCAAACAGCTTTGCGAAATGCATGCAGGGAGCCTGGCTTCTTTTTCATGATTCAATCCTTACGATAATGACATGTATGTATCATCTGGATTGGAAAAAAACAATGGGAAGCAAGAGGCCTGACCCCTATCAGAAATATCCCGTCACGCCCACGCCGCCGCCGCCGCTCACGGGAAAGGCCGTGAAGGTGATGCCGAAATCCCTGCCTCCCGCCGTGGTCATGCCGCCGGCCGAGACCGGCCTCTCGTGCCTGGCCCGGTCATGCAGCACGTGGCCCGCGATGATCATGCCAAGGCCGGCAATCTGCATGAGCCCGTCCATGACAAGAAGCGAGCCGGAGATCACGTCATCGCCCGAGCCCTGGGTGAAAAGCATGTCCGCCTGGAAGAAAGGGCCGATCAGGGGGATGACCGGCGAGATGGCCGAGAACTCCTCGTAGCTCGAAAGCCCGTCGTCGTTCCAGGCCGCCCCCAGGGAGCCCGCGAAATGCAGGATCGTGCCTTCCACGAAGCCGGCAAGGTAGGCCAGGCCGAACATGGAGTAGCCCGTGCCGAGAAGCACCTTGCCCTTTCTTTGTTTTTCAACTCTCAGCTTCAGTAGCAGCCTGTCCCCTTCACCTCCGTCCGCTGAAACAGCCGGGGGCTCGGGCTCCGGGCTGATGTCCCCGGCATTCGCAAATCCCGCTGTCAGCAAAAAGGACAGCGCCATCCCACCCTGTAAAACAGCTCTATACATGGTGTTTTTTATCTTGACTCTCATTTTTTCCTCCCTGCGCTTTTCACTGTTGCCCAATAGCAACAGTGTCAACAATGGTTCATGCCGCAAAAGCCGGTTATCAGCCTTTTGCGCTCTGTTTATTGTGTTTCCGGGCATCATGGGAGGTTAGATGAGCAACGACCATGCCAGGTGCTTCCCTGGCTCGAGGGTAGGGGAGCCTTCAGGCTCCCATTCCTTCAAGAATAAAGATCAGGAGCAGATCCCGGGAATGGTCACGGCCCGCGTCACGCCGCCGATCGTGACCTGGACCTGGCAGGTGGAGGGCGTGCTTGCATCAAAGGTTAAAGTAGCTGCTGTAAATTCAGTTCCAACACGGATTTCGGTCATTACTGTCCCTGAATTCGGCAGCTTGTCGATAGCGTTCATGGCCAGGCTTGCAGAATTAATCTTTATGTCACTGCATTCGGTGCTGAATTCAAGAAAGCTGGAATCCTGGATTGTGATCGAATAGGTGTCATCTGAACAATCATTTAACGTGCCTTTTGTGTCGGCCGCCACTTCCGCATTCATGTAATAGCGGTCAAGTCCATACCTACAGTCATAATTGATTTCAAGTTCATCAGTAAATTCATCAATTTCATAATCCAGTGTATAAATATTATCTGAAAATGAAGTTCTTATTTGTTCTCCTGTCCCGCTTTCATAGTGAAAGGTCGGTCCATTCGCCACTTTTACATCATCAAAAAAATTCATACCTGGTCCTGCGTATCCACCGTCACCTGTTACCAGCATGCCTCCCAGCGCATCCATGTTGCAGTTAACAAGGATACGATTTTCAGCATCTATTCCCGGGCATGCATAAGCCTCCGGCCAAAGCACTTTCGCCTGCCAGATTGCGTTCAGGAGAAGAAAATACACCATCCCCGCCGCAGGCTTGACGATCTTCAGAAACTCGGGCGGGATATCACAGTCCGGGTCTGACGGGCAGCCGCTTTCGGGCGGGCAGAACGAGTCGGTGGCATTGTCGCAGTAGCACGCGGACACGCCTTCGTTTACGCCGCACGCGCTGCCCTGCGGGCAGATGCCGTAGGTCTTGCGATTTTTTTCATGACGCGTTTCCTCCCTCAATATTTTCGTTATTTAACATTATTTTTTCGAGTCGTTTTACCCTGATCGCAATATATTATTCTTCAAGCCGCTCCTCGGAATGTTCGGGCCTGCTTATGATTTATTGGCCCCGTGCCGCCACAACGAGCCTTTCAATCCGGGGTGTGCCTTCCTCGAACTCGCAGTAGCTGACGTGCGGC
>JBDRLK010000168.1:0-17725 GCA_043813155.1 Pseudomonadota bacterium
TTATCCCGAAAAATGATCGAAAAAGGCATAATTCTAAGTCAGCGCTACGAGCTTCTCAACTTTATCGGCAAGGGAGGGATGAGCGAGGTCTGGAAGGCCCGCCATATCCACCTCGACAAGAACGTGGCCATAAAGCTTCTCAGCAAGGACCTCCTGCATAAAAAGGAATTCGTGGCACGTTTCAAGCAGGAGGCCAGGATCGCGAGCAAGCTGGTCCACGAAAACATCTGCAGCGTATCGGATTTCGGGTTTACCCAGGAAAACGTACCCTATCTCGTCATGGAGTATCTCTATGGCGAGAGCCTCTCATCCATCGTGAAAAGACTGGAGCGGCTGCCGCTCGGCGCGGCCCTTTCCATCGTGAGGCAGGCCCTTTCCGGCCTGACGGCCGCGCATAAAATCGGCGTTGTTCACAGGGACATCAAGCCGGGCAATATATTCATAACCAAGGAGAAGAGCGGGGCCAGGATTCCCAAGGTCCTCGATTTCGGCATTTCCAAGATGCTCCACAGCGGCAAGAAAGACCTCGGGCTGACCTCCACGGGCACGCTGCTCGGAACGGCGTTCTATCTTTCCCCCGAGCAGATCATGGAAAGCAAGGGCGTTGACCACAGGACCGATCTTTATGCCATGGGCACCGTTCTTTTCAAGCTGGTCACCGGACACGTGCCGTTCATGGGCGAGAATTTCGGCGAGGTCGCCGTCAAGGTCGTCAACGACCCTCTCATCGACCCCAGGAAGTATGTCCAGGGCATGCACGGCGGCGTCGTGAAGATCATCAAGAAAGCCATGACCAAGGACAGCAGGAACCGGTACCAGTCAGCCGAGGAAATGCTTTCGGACATCGACAGGCTCATGGAAGAGTTCCAGGGGGAAACGATCGAGGCCCTGTACAAGCCCGGCATGGAGAGCATGCTGCTCAAGCTCGCCCCGAAGAAGGTGTCGCGATTCAGCAAGAAAGCAAAGATCGCGGCTGCCGGGGTTTCCCTCTTTATTCTTCTCGGAATCGGGACCCTCATCCTGCTGGGCATGAATAACTTCGGAAAGAGCGAGGCCAGGAGCAAAGACGAGTCGAATCAACCTGCCGAACCGGCTGAGCCGGAAAAGGACAACACTGAAACTGCCGGCCGGGCCGATCCCGAGCCTGCAAAGCCGGCAAAGGTCAAGATCAGGCTGACGTCGGCCCCGCCGGGCGTGAGGTTCAGGGTCGGGGACGAGGAGTACGGCGGCGAGCTCATCCAGGTCGATAAATCGTCGACAGCCATGAGCATCACGATCTTTGCCAAAGGATTCAAGAGCAAGGACGTTACACTGGTTCCCAACGAAGACGTTGAAATCGATGCAACGCTCGAACCGGAGTCAGGAGCGTCGACCGACGACACTGCCCTGGCCCAGAAGAAGGGCACCGGAAAGCCGAAAGGGACGTCAGGCGTGAAAAAGGGCACGAAAAAAACCGGATCGGGCGGAAAAAAGGGAGACGGCCTGGGGTTTGTCAGGGATTTTCCCGGGCTGGAATAAAATGCAGGGCGGTTAAGCCCCGCCCTGAAAACTTTGAAAAACATAGTATAATAATATCTCAATAGGGAGCGAAAAATGGAGAGCATAAAACATTCCACGGCCGCGGCGGCTCTCATTGTCGCAGCCGTGTTTTTTTCCTCGGTGCTCGCGCCGGCCCGGACGGCCCGCGCGCAGGGCCTGGAAGAAGCAAAAGAAAGATTCAAGAAGGGGCTGATGCTCGTGGACGAGGGGGACTGCAAAAAAGCCATCGTCGAGTTCGACGCATCGTACATGGCGTTTCCCGCGCCGTCGATATTGTACAACATGGCTCTGTGTTACGACAAGCTGCACGGCTATGCCAAGGCCATGGAGCACTACAAGAAATACCTTGTCGAGGCGAAAAATATCCCGGACAAGAAGTACAAGGCCATCAAGGAGCGCATCGGCAAGCTTGAAAAATACCTCGGCACGCTTCGCGTCTCCTGCGACGTCAGCGACGCCAAGGTCCTCGTGGACGGCACGGTCGTGGGAAGGACGCCGATGGAGGAAATGTACCTGGAGACCGGCGAGCATACGCTGGCCGTGCAAAAGGAAGGGTACGAGGATTTCTCGACCACAGTCATGATGATCTCGGGCAAGATCATGGCCATCACGGCGCCCATGAAGGAAAGCGAAAAAAGCGTTGCGCCTGCCCCGGCGCCGGCGCCCGAGCCCATGCCCTGGCCGACCCCGACCACGAAAACGGACGACGACGGCAAAAGCAGAAAAACCGTCCATAAAGGCGCCTTTTACGGAATGCTGGCGGGCACCCTGGCCTTCACGGTCGGTGCGGCGGTGGCCGGCGGGCTGAACGTTTCCAATCACAATGAATTCGAGGACATGAAGTCCCTGGAAAATCCCACGGAAGAGAGCAGGACGAAGATGGAGGACCTGCAGGACAAGGGAGAGCTTTACAACAACCTGTTCCTGGGGTTCACGGTCGTTGCCGGGGCTGCGGCCATTACCACGGTTGTTCTCGGTGTTTTCACCAATTTCGAGAAAAAAGATGATTACGGGTTCAATGTCGTTCCCACCGGGCAGGGAGGGATGATAACCTTTTCAGGCCCTCTTGCATTTTAGCCATGGGAAAAACACGATTCGCAAATTCATTGTTTTTTTCACTCCTCCTGGCACTGCCCGCCTTATGCGGGTGTTATTCCTATGAGTTCGACTTTTCCACGTGGGACGCTGCGGACACGGACGGGACGAGTGAAACGTCGGACCTGGACGTGCAGACCGAAGACGCGGCGCCGGACGGGGAGGATGTTACCGACGTGAGGCCCGAAGACGGGCCCTCTGATCCCGACATCACCGAGGCCGGCGACCTGGAAGAGGTCGAAGCCGACGCGGACGCGGACGACCCGGAGATCGAGGATGAGGCCGTGTGCGGCAACGGCGACATCGAGCCGCCCGAAGAGTGCGACGGGGACATGCCCCAGACATGCACCTATGACTGCCCCGACACGTCGGAAGTGCCGGGGATCAGGGAGTGCATCGGATGCGCGTGGGTGTGCAACAAGCTGCCCGACGACAATTGCGACGACGTTGACCAGGACTGCGACACGACCCCGGATGACGGGTACAGCCCCTACCAGTGCGGCGTGGGCGTGTGCGCCGTCGACTCTTTCTGCGAAGGGGGGCGCGAGTACTGCGTGCCGGGGGACCCCACGGGGAGCGACACGGACTGCAACGGAATCAACGAGGACTGCGAGGGAGGGCCCGACGACAAGTACGAGCCCGTCTTCTGCGGGCAGGGCGTGTGCCGGAGGGAATCGACGTGCACGGACGGCGAGACGAGCTGCGTGCCCGGCGGCACCACGGGCACGGACGATGACTGCGACGGCCTGGACGACAACTGCAACGGCCTGTCGGACGAGAACTTCCTGCCGACCTACACGTGCGGGGAAGGCGTGTGCGAGCGGGATTCGTTCTGCAATGAAGGCGAAGAGGACTGCGAGCAGGGAGACCCCTGGGCGTCCACCGACCCAACCTGCAACGGGTACGACGACGACTGCGACACGGTGCCTGACGACGAATACGTGCCCTGGAAGTGCGGGCAGAGCCTGTGCGAAAGGGACTCGACGTGCACGGGCGGCGAAGAGGGCTGCACGCCGGGCGAGTCCGCTGACGAGATCTGCTGGAACGAGGTCGACGAGGACTGTGACACGGTCCCCGACGACGGCTGCACGACCTGCGTTACGCCCGTGCTCTGCCCCGGCGCCGTCAACGCACTGGCCGGGAACGTCACGGGCGGCAGGTTCACCGGCATCACGGGCGGAGGCAGCGCCTACCAGGGCACCTGCGGCGGCGGGACCGCGCCCGAGGCCGTGTATTACGTCACGGTCCCCCCGGAAAGGGGCGACGTGGACATATTCGCCGTCACGCACGGCTCCTCTTTCGACACGGTCCTCTACGCGCGAAGCTGCGAATGCGAGGCAGAGGAAGAGCTCGCCTGCAGCGACAATGCCGACACCCTCGCGACATCAAAAATGTACCTGCGCAACGTGCACCCCGGCACCTACCTTTTCTTCGTGGACGGAAAGACCGGCGCCGACATGGGCGAGTATCAAATTGACCTTTATGTAACGGAAACCGGAGCCAACGGCGACCGCTGCTCAAACCCCTTTCTACTGACGCCTTCCGGCTACGAATACTCGAATCCAAGCACGACGTGCAATGTGTCGAAGGATTATGTTCCCATTAAGCTCGGTGACTGCGGATGGGAAGGCACCGGCGAGTCGGAGGACGTGGTATTCTACTTCTGGGTGCCGTCCGACGCGACTGCCCTTTCGATCTCGACCTGCCTCTCTCCACTTACCGTTGATAACCCTTTTGATACGGGCCTATACGTAAGGAGCGTATGTAATAACGCGTCCCTACCCAATCAGATGGGATGCAATGAGGACTCCCTCTGCTTCGGCGAGCCGCTCGTCCTGTCCACGTTGAACTTGACCCTTGACAGGGGCCTTTACTATGTTTTTGTTGACGGCTATGATTGGCCGGATGATCCTCCGCCATTCAAGGAATGCGGCGAATTTTACCTCAGCATAGAGGGATTATGAAAACCATTATCCATTCTCACATTATTCTTTTCATGGCCCTGATTTTGTCACTCGGCCCCGCAGGATGTTTTTCGTACGAGTTTGACTTTTCAACCTGGGATGCCGAGGACGTGCGCGATGCGACGGAAACCGGGGATCTCGATGTTCAACAAGATGAAGTCGAAGCGGACCTGTCCGACGCGCAACCTGACGACGGCCTTGCCGAGCCGGACGGCGAGGATGCCGAAAATGTCGAGATCGACGCTCTTGACGGCATGGACATCGACGATGTCGGGGACGCCGAAATCGAGGGGGAAGGCGAGTGCGGCAACAGCGTTACCGAGCCGCCCGAGGAGTGCGACGGGGACGAGTCCGAATCGTGCATTACGGAATGCGACACCGTCGGGCTGAGGGAGTGCATCGACTGCCTGTGGGTGTGCACCGCGCTTCCCGACGACAATTGCAACGGGACCGACGAGGACTGCGATACCACGCCGGATGACGGGTACGTCCCATACCAGTGCGGTCTCAGCGTATGCATTGCAGACTCCTACTGCGAGGAGGGACACGAGTACTGCGAGCCGGGATACCCGACGGGAGACGACACGGACTGCAACGGGATCGACGAGGACTGCGAGGGGGGGCCGGACGACAAGTACGAGCCCTACACATGCGGGCAGGGCGTGTGCCAAAGGGACTCGACATGCGTCGAGGGCGATGAGAGCTGCGTGCCCGGCACCACCACGGGCACGGACGATGACTGCGACGGGCTGGACGACAACTGCAACGGCCTCGATGACGAGAACTATCTTCCCACCTTCTCATGCGGCTTCGGCTACTGCGAGGCGGATTCATACTGCGAGGAAGCCGAGGAAAAATGCGACCAGGGAGATCCCCGGAGCCCGACGGACCCCACCTGCGACGGCGTTGACGACGACTGCGACACGGTGGAGGACGACGAATACGTGCCTTATACGTGCGGGCAGAGCCTGTGCGAGAGGAACTCGACGTGCATCGGCGGCGACGAGGACTGCACGCCGGGCGAGTCCGGTGACGAGATCTGCTGGAACGAGATCGACGAGAACTGCGACACGGTCCCCGACGACGGCTGCACGACCTGCGACACGCCCGTGCTCTGCTCCGGCGCGGTCGACGCGCTGGCCGGGAACCCCACGGGCGGCAGGTTCACGGGCGTAACGGGCGGAGGCAGCACATACCAGGGCTCCTGCGGCGGCGGGGGCGCGCCCGAGGCCGTGTACTACTTTACCGTTGAGGGTCCGGATGATGTGGACGCTTTCATCACGACGCACGGCGCCTCTTTCGACACGGTCGTTTACGTCAGGGACTGCGAATGCGACACGGGCGAGGAGCTGGCCTGCAACGATGACGCCGACGGGCTGACCACATCAACCATACAGCTTCATGATCTCCACCCGGGAACCTACATGGTGTTCGTTGATGGGAAAACGGGCGGCGACATGGGCGGTTTCTCACTCGACTTGTACGTGACGCCGACTGGATTGGACGGCGACCGCTGCGGCAACCCCGTGCTCCTTCCCCCCGGCGGGTACGAGTACATCAGCCCGAATACGACGTGCAACCTGTCGCGGGACTACATGCCCGCCAAGGTCGGGGAATGCGGCCTCTACATGGTCGTGGGAGACGCCGAGGACATGGTCTTCTACTTCTGGGTCCCGGCCGACGGCACCACGGTCACCTTCAATACCTGCAACACGCTTGTCTACGAGATAATGGAAACGGACGTATACGTGAGGAAGGCCTGCAACAACAATTCGGCCGCCAACTCTCCGGGATGCGACGCAACAGACCCTTGCGGCGAGACCTTTGATACAATTTTTGCAAATCTGACCGTGACGCTCGACAGGGGCCTGTACTACTTCTTCCTCGATGGCTATGACGACTCTCGCCCCACAGTATTCGGGTGCGGGCAGTTCTGGGTCGTCGTGTCCGGCCTTTAATAAATTAACACTTGAACCGATATCATTTGCAATTTTTAATTGTGGGGTTATATTTATTTCAAATATGAACAAAATCACGTTCATTTCTCTTTTCCTCCTTTTGTGCGCGGCGGGCATTTTGGGCTGCGGCAGAAGCTCCCTGCGCCCGCCCGACCCCAGCGAAAGGCCGGGCGTTCCCGTTCCCTATCCCGAAACCTGCGACGGCCTTGACAATGATCTCGACACGAACATAGACGAAGATTTCAGGGACGCCTTGGGAAGGTATGTCGGGGACCTGCATTGCGGCATGTGCAACGTGAGCTGCGAAGGCGCCGTGCCCCACGCCCTCGGCACGCGGTGCATGCTTATCGGCGAGGTGCCGGTATGCGCGGCCACGGCATGCGAGCCGGGCTTCAGGCTGTCGGCCGGCGGAAAATGCATTCCCGTCGACGGCCGCCTCTGCCTGCCCTGCCTCGAGGACGATGACTGCGGCGGGTTCGAGGGCGCCCTGTGCGTGGACATGGGCGGGGAAAAGCGATGCACCTACACCTGCGAGCTGGCCCACCAGTGCCCGTACGGCTACGGCTGCGTGGAGCTCGTCTGCGCGCCGCCGGGCGGCTCGTGCAGCTGCACGAGCGGGCAGACCTTCGACATATCCTGCAACCTCGTGACGCCCTACGGCGACGACGGCATCGCCGGGGCCCACTGCGTGGACGGCGTGCTGAGCGAATGCCTCGGCAGGGAAGAGATCTGCGACGGCCTCGACAATGACTGCAACGGCACCTTTGATGAAGATTACAGGGACGAGCTCGGCGCCTACTCGCTGGACGATCACAACTGCGGCCAGTGCGGCGTGGACTGCACCGAGAACCCCATCCCGGAGGGAGACCTTGTCTGCGGCGGCGACCCCTATCATCCCATCTGCCACCTTCTCTGCCCCGACACGCTCGACGGCCTCCAGGTCGGCGACCAGCTCGATGCCGATCTCATCATCGGCACCGGGTGCGAGTGCACACTGTCAAACCCTGAGGACAGGGCCGGGCCCGAGGGGGCATCGGGCGAAAATCTCGACGTGAACTGCGACGGGGCCGACGGCGACGTGAGACGGAGCTTCTATGTCGCCCCCGACGGGGATGCATCCAGCCCGGGCTCCTACATGTATCCCATCGCCTCCATCACGGACGCCATCGAGAGAGCCGTGGCATCCCTTGAAACGGATGTTCCGAAACCTGACGTTTACGTTGCCGCGGGCACGTATTTCGGGTCCATTACCGTTCCCGACGGCATCAGGATCCATGGAGGTTACAGGAAGGATTTCCTTCACCTCGATTCGGACAGCTACATCACGGTTGTGATCGCGTCCGACGCCGCCGAAACACCGGGTGGCGCCGCCCTCGTCATCGAAAGGGGCGGAAACACCGAAACCGCTGTGGAGGGCATACGTTTCATCGGCGCCCAGCCGGGCTCGACCGGAATCCCTGCATTCGGAGCGTTCATCCGTTCGCCCGGACCCAACCTGGCGCTGCGCAACCTGGAAGTTCAATCCCAGAATACCGTTCCCGGAGCCAACGGCGGCAACGGCGCTGCCGGAAATCCTCCGTCCGTGTCATCCATGGCCGGCGACCCTCCGAGGGGAGCCGTCGAGGACTCGTATCACGCCTGCACCTACACCGACGAAAACACGGTCTTCGGGGGTGATGGGGGCACGAACGTGTGCGACGGCATCAGCGTCTCGGGCGGCAGGGGCGGAGACGCCGTGTGCCCGGTTTTCGGGTCCTACCAGTCAGCGGGACAGGCCGGCACGGGAGGACCATCATCGCCGGGGGGAAGCCCCGGCTCCGGCGGGTGGGACTGCATCGGCCCGGTTACGGACGCCATGTGCCTTACCGGGTGGGTATGCTGCGGCCTGGCTGACTTCACCGTGCCCCTCGAGTACCGGCTCGCGGGCGACGGCGGGAACGGCACGTCCGGAAGCCTGGGAAATCCCGGGGCCGGGTGCGACAACCCGCTCGGCGTGCTCGACGGCGAAGACTGGATAGCCGACGTCGCGACGGACGGCGCTAAGGGCGGACCCGGGGGAGGAGGCGGAGGAGGAGGAGCCGGCGGCGGAGCGGAAATGGAGTGGTACGAAGTGGAATGCCCCTATGCCGACGGCTTCGGGGGAGGAGGCGGCGGCGGCGGCGCAGGCGGGTGCGGCGGCAACGGCGGAACGGACGGCGAAAGCGCGGCCCCCACGATCGGCATTGTCATCTCATACGAGTGGGCGGACAGCCCTCCCCCGCTCGCTCCGGCCGTAATGTTTGAAAACGTCACCATCAGCCCCGGAAACGGCGCGCGGGGAGGAAGAGGCGGTGCAGGCGGGGACGGCGGTGAAGGCGGGCTTGGAGCGGAAGGAGGAGACAACCCGCTCGAGATGAGAACAACGCCCACGCTGGCCGGGCCCACGGGAGGCGGCCACGGCGGAAAAGGCGGCAGCGGCGGTCCCGGCGGCGGGGGGGGCGGCGGCTGCGGCGGCTCGAGCGTAGGAATCTGGGCGCTGCTGAGAGGCGCCGGCGACCCCGGCATCGAGCTTGCGGCTTCAGCCGGATGCAGCTTCAACCTGGGTGAGGGCGGTGAAGGCGGCAGGGGGGGAGGCGGCTCCTCACCGGGCGGAGACGGACCCCTGGGAATAGTGGATAATGTGGTCATACACTAGTCATAACCTATCCCCTTTGGTGGGTAGGGGAGGCTTTAGCCTCCCTTCGCGCGCCCTTTCGTTGGGTAGGGGAGGCTTTAGCCTCCCTTCGCGCGGGCGACTGAAGTCGCCCCTGCCCCTGATAGGTGTTACGATCGTCCTGCTGCTCGCGGGATGCTACAAGAGCACCGAGTGCGGCTCCGGTGAGACGTGCAATTACGTGGACGACGATTGCGACAACCTCATTGACGAGGATTTCAAGAACGAAAACGGCTACTACGACGGGATCGAGCATTGCGGAGGCTGCGGGGTCAATTGCAGGGAAGAGTTTCCAACAGCGGGTG
Source organism: Pseudomonadota bacterium (assembly GCA_043813155.1). Lineage (GTDB taxonomy): Bacteria > Myxococcota_A > Polyangia > DRWM01 > DRWM01 > JBDRLK01. The sequence continues at coordinate 9,554 of JBDRLK010000168.1, forward strand.
AAGTCCGGTGCGTGGAGGACGCGCCGGGCGTGTTCAAATGCAGGATCCTGTTCTGCCCGCCCGGTTTTCACGATGCGGGCAGCGGAGCCTGCGTCCCGGACATGAGCCCCTCGTGCCTGCCCTGCGTCGACGACGGCGACTGCACGCTGTACCAGGAAAGATCGAAATGCCTGATGACGGCGGACGGCAGCTCGCGGTGCATGGCCCCATGTCCCGCCGGGCCCTGCCCTATCGGGTATACCTGTTCCGATTCGCCCGACGATCCGCTGTGCATGCCCACGAGCGGATTCTGCGGCTGCACGGGTGAGAACGTGGGCATGTCCGTCGCCTGCCTGCTCGCCTCATCGACCGGCGACCGGTGCGCGGGCTCGCAGGTCTGCGAGGTTGTCGAGGGCCGGGTGCGTCTCGGCGCCTGCACGTCCCTCTTCGAAGAGATCTGCGACGACATGGACAATGACTGCGACGGTGACGTGGACGAAGACTTCATCGTCGACGGCAGGTTCGTTCATCCCGAGCACTGCGGGGCCTGCAACAACCCCTGCGTCCCGCCCGGGCCCAACATGATCGCCACGTGCACTCCCGCCGACCCCCCGGAATGCATCTTGGAATGCGAGGAGAACTTCGTGGACATCGACGGCATCCTTGCCAACGGGTGCGAGTGCGAGTACTCGGTGGGGTCCTGGCCGCCGTCCAGGCTCGGCGTGGACGCCGACTGCGACGGCGTCATCGACGACAGCAGTTTGTTCATCTTCGTCACCGGATCGGGCAACGACGACGGGCCCGGGACGCTGATTTTTCCCATGAGAACGATTCCCGCTGCGCTGCAGCGAGCGGTCGAGACCGGCAAAACGGTGCTCGTCGCCTGGGGCAATTACGCCGGACCGGTCGATCTGCGGGGGGGCGTTTCGATCTTCGGCGGATACAGTCCTGATTTCAGTGAACGGGATACGGCCGTCTATCCGGTTGTCATTGAAAATATCAACGGGGAGCCGGGCCACCCCGCCCTCAGGTGCGGCGACATCACGATCCCAACGGAAATGGGCGGGTTCACGATCGTGGGAAGCGATCCAATGTCCACCGGCCGGGGGGCAACGGCCATGTACTTCAACGGATGCAATGCGGCCGTTGAAATCTCGGACCTCATCGTCTATGCCGCCCCCGGGGCGGACGGCAGCGAAGGCAACAGCTCCTCGGACAACCTTTCCCTGTGGGGCATGTCATCGCTTGCCGACCTCAACGGCGAGAACGGTGGGCAGGGTCGCGACGGCATTGTGACGACCATGCCCAACTGCGTCGGCGAAATAATAGCCGGCGGCAGCAGGGGAGACCGCACCTGCCCCGGCTCGGGAAACACACTCGACGGAGGAAGCGGCGGCGACGCCGTCTGCCCGCGGTCGGGCTGCGTTTCGGGAGAGCCCTGCGGCAACGCGGGGTGCACGGACTTCACCGTCGGCGGCGTCTGTGACATGGAAACGGTAATGGAGCTCGCCGTGCCCAACCCTGCCGCCGGGGACGGGTCGGGACCGGGCGGGGGCGCCGCGGGCCTGCAGACCTACGATGCGCCGACGAACCGCTTCAGCTGCCATTTCTGCGATGACAATCCCACGCTGCGCAGGGAAGGGGACAACGGCGAAAACGGCGGAAGCGGCACCGACGGGACCGGCGGCGAGGGATGCAGGACCGCGGCCGGGACATTCGATATTGAAACGGGCCTGTGGAGAGCCGGCGACGGCCTCAATGGCGAGAATGGGACCGACGGCGGCGGGGGCGGCGGCGGAACCTGCGGAAGCGGCTATGAAGTCATTCAGGGTATCACGGATTGCGGAGACGCCATAGGGGGCTCGGGGGGCGGCGGAGGCAGCGGAGGCTGCGGCGCCCCGCTGGCGAGCGGCGGGCAGGGCGCAGGCTCGTCCATCGCGATCGCCGTCAAGCTGCCTGAAGGAGTGGCCTTCGGCCCCATCTTCGAAAATGTGCAGGTCATCAGCGCTGCCGGCGGCATGGGCGGGGACGGCGGTATAGGCGCGGACGGCGGAATAAGCGGAGCCGGCGGAAGCGGCGGGCAGGGGACATTCTGGTGCACGCGCAGGGGAGGAAGAGGCGGCGACGGAGGCAGCGGCGGCGCCGGCGGCGGCGGCGGCGGCGGCGGCGGCGGAAGCGTCAGCGGCTTCCACGTGATTACATCCAACCCCTCATCCATCAACTATCTCAATCAGCTGGAGCTGTACAATGTCGTCGACGTGCTTGCACCGGCCGGATTCGGGGGCTCGGGCGGTTTCTCGCCAGGACATTCGGGATTCGGCGGCGTTGACGGCAATGCCGACGCCTTCAGGCTGGTGAATTATTAATTAAAAGGTAGTGCAGGGGGGCTTTACGCCCCGCCGTTTTCTGCGGCCCTAACTGGGCCGCACTACAGGCAGCCCAGGATCGTGAAGTAGGCTTCCAGGTCGTCCGGCGCGTGGTCGTTGATGAACCCGAGCCCGTACATATATTCAGGGTCATCCTCCTCTCCCACGTCTGTGAATGCAATGGACGGCAAAAGAGAGTTGCCGGCGACGGACGGAACATCGATGATCGGCCCCACCAGCAGGTAATCATCGACCGAATCGGATCCTCCCATGATCCTTTGAACACTGATGTTGCTGGCTCCAGTAATGCTCTTGTCCCATGCCATGATGAACGCGGGATAGGTCGGGTCGCCCGTCCAGATGAGATCGGCGCCGCCCGAGGGGGTCAAAGTACTGACAAGCTCGACGCTGCCCGCCGTCTCCCCCTCGGAATCGATCAGGACCATGTGCAGCGTCTGGACACCGTCCGACAGCTTCCCGGTGGCAAGCACGGCGAAGTGATTGCCGTCCCACACGACCGCGTGCGTCCGCACATCAAACAGCATGGAAAGCACCCTGATGTTGCTTTTATCCGGCACCACAACGGCGCTGCTGTCCAGGATCGTTGCGAACACCTCCGTATTGCCCGTATTGCCTTCGGTCCACACCACGACGTAGTGAGTGCCGTTCCAGGCGATTCCGGGTCTCGCCTTGCTCCCGGTCAGTGTTCCCACGTCGACAATCGCTTCATCGAGCAGCGCTCCGCTCGATGTTGATACGCGCGCAAGCTTCACGGTCGAGTGTGACGAGCCCTCGGAGACCCAGGCAACCGCGAAATGCGTTGGCGGAGTCATGCCCGACACGTAGACGGGCAGGATGGCGGGATCGTATTCATCCGCATCGGACGTCCCGGAATCGATGAGCCGGTTGACGGCGGGCTCCTTGTCGCCCCCCGTGCGATTGGTGGACACGAACCGGATCTTCGAATAGGAAAGATCGCCCGCATCCTCCACCCACACCGTGCCGATCCTTTGCGTGACGCTGTCATAGGCAACCGCGGGATTGCTCCTCTGTCCCTGGTCCTCTCCCGTGGCATTGGGCAGTACCTCGGCCGTGGAAACGATCCCGCCCTCGTCCATGGTGCTGAAAAAGATGTCGCGCACGTCTCCTTCATACTGATCCCACACGATAAAGTGCTTCTCCCCGTTCCATGCAACGTCCACGCTTTCCATCTCGTCGACGTCATTGGCGGATACCCTTGATTCCACCATCTTCTTGCCGAAGACGCCTTCGTCGACTTCGTCGTCACAGTCGTCGTCCCTGTCGTTGCATAGTTCTTCCGGAGGGGCGCAGAGCAGCGTGTCGGCCGCGAAGCACGTGTCGGGGCAAGTACCCGTGCCCGTCATCTCATCGCCGGGATCGCATTCGGTTTGACAGGTCACGGGCTCCTCGACCACGCAGTCCCAGGGCGCGGAGCCGGTCTCTCCGTTGTCCACCACGGTGTCGCAGTCGTCGTCCTCGCCGTTGCATAGTTCCTCCGGCGGAGCGCAGGGGCCATCGGCGTATGCCATCACGCACGTATCGGGACAGGGCGTGGTGCCCTCCAGCGGCGTCCCTTCACAGTCATACTCGCAGGGGATCGGCTCGTCCAGGATGCAGTCCATGGGGATGTCGTCCCCATCGTCAACTTCTACTGTGCCGTTGTCGACAATCGTGTCGCAGTTGTTGTCCAGGCCGTCGCACACATCGGGCTTGGGATAGCACACGCGATCGGCCAGGAAGCACGTTTCAGGGCAGTAGGCGCCCCCGGGTATGAGGTCGCCGTCACAATCGAACATGCACTCGTGAATGGTTTCGAAATCGGCAACGCAGTCCCACGCCTCGCCTTCCGTGGTTCCGTCGTCTATTTCCCCGTTGCAGTCGTCGTCCAGCCCGTTGCATTTTTCTTCGCTGCTGTATTCACATTCGTACTCGCAACCGTTGCTCTCATCGCCGTCCAGGTCCGTCCACCTGCGGCTGCACTCGATGACGCACTCTCCCGCGTCGCATTCGGCCAGCGCATTCTCCGCCTCGGGGCCGAGCGCGCACGCGTTGCCGCAGCTGCCGCAATTCTGCGTATCGGTCTGGAGGTTGGCACACCGCTCCCCGCACATCGTCAAACCGATGCCGCATCCCGTTTTTTCTTCCCCGTCACATGCCGCAAAGCGGGTGAACACAAGCAGGGCCGCAAACATTAAAAGAATCTTCCCTGAATCCATCCACTGTTCTTTCGATTTCATAAGATACCTCCACGGATTTTAAATCACTGACCCGTGATCACCATCCCCCTATCCCCTGTCTCCTTATCCGCTGCCGGTCTTGCGAAGCATGGGAAAGCTCACAATTTTCCCGTTATCCTCATCCATCAGCTGCTTTGTTATGGATTCATCCTCCAGGAGATCGGGCTCAACGAGCTCGATGCCGAACCTCCTGAAGTCCCTTTCCATGATTTCATACCGCTCCCTGACCTTTTGAATGGTCCTGCGATAAGCGACGTCGACGAGCTTCATCCTGTAGAAAAATCTCATGAGGGTTCCGCGCATCTCCTTGAGTTCCTCGCCCTCCGGTGCAAAGAGATGAATGCAAGTGTCCGGAAACAGCTCATCCGCATTCTCGTAATCATGATAGAACCGTGTTGAAACCAGGGCCTTGATCGCCTGGAGCGTGGTGAAGGCGCCTCCAAGCCTGTACACGTCACCCGGTTCGGGGCTCTGGTACGGCACCCAGGGGTTCACGACCACAACAAGCCCGGCGCCGTGCCCCACGGCGGCCCTGATATTTGTCGTCCTTGTGAACGCCCCGTCGATGTAGTACCGATCCCTGATCTTCTGAGGATGATAGAACGGCGCCAGTGCCGCGGACGCGCTGACGGCATGGCTGATGGGAATGTCCCTCAGTCCCGGCTCTCCCAGTATGACATGGTTGGAGTTGTCCTGGTCCGTCACCCCGATGTAAAGCTCCCTTCCCAGCTGGTTGAAATTATTGGTCATGCCCGGCCTGGTGAGCTGCTTCTCGATATACCACTTGACGTTCTCGCCGTTCATCGCGCCGCTGGGGACGAGTCCCCAGATCAGGGCTTCAACGTCCACGTTCTTGTTGTGCTTGACCGCTTCCCTGATGCCCTGGAAAATCCTGGGGTAAACCTCCCTGAAATTGGGCCAGAATATCGTTGTCCTGGGAATTCTTTCAATCTTGTCCGAGCCGAACTGAAAGCCTCTCGCCACGTCTTCGGGCGCCACGCCGTTGGCGACGAACGAGGATATGATGGCGCCGGCGCTGATGCCGCAGAAAATGTCGAAGTCCGTCACCTTCCTGTTCACCATGACCCTGTCGAGGGCGATGAGAACGCCGAGCTCGTAGATGAGCCCCTCCACGCCTCCGCCGGCGAGGCAGAAAGCCAGCTTTCCCCCTTCGGCCTGCCCCAGATGCGGGCCGATGGCTTTCAGCAGGCCGCCTCTCTTGAAGGGCTCCACGATAACGCCGCCCACCCTCAGATTGCCGGCCTCGAAAGCTTCATCGGGCAGGCTCTCCCCTTCTCCGAGAATGAAGAGAATGCGGCGTTTCTTTATGCCCAGCGATGACTCCGCGGGCACATTCATGAACGCGGTAAGCAGCCTGGCCCCCGGAGTTTCGGAGAACGGGCATGACGTCTCATCGCCGTCGGCCCTGCGATTGTCGACGAGAAGAAGGTCGACGGGACGATGGGAGAGAGCGTGGATGGCCCTGCCCGGGTGTGTCTGGAAAATGAATCTGAATTCGACCCCGCCATCCGCCTCCGGAGAGACACCACCGATGAGAAGCTCCCCCCCGGGCGCCCACCGGGTATTGCCTTCCTGGGAAAGACCCTGGGCTATTTCTCGCGGATCCCTGTTTCCTGTGAAATAAAATATTGTATGCATGGAAATACTCTATTATATATAGCATAAATATAAAAAAATGACACTTTTGGCAGGAATTTGAACATCCAGGCGCAGTGGTGATCAGCTTTGAAAACAATTAGAACAATCGAATGCAGCGGTGATGCGTACGAAATGGGCAGGCACCAGGGGTCCGAGCTCAAGGACTCCATCATGGATATCATAAAGTACTACGAAACCTCGGAAGAGTTTTCTTCCGCAACCGGGAACATCATCAGCCCTTTCCGTCTCCTGGGGCTCATCGGATCCGCCTCGACCGCCGCCGCCAGGCTGGGAGCGAGCGAGACTGCAAGGCAGTGGGGAAAGCGGGTCGAAGGAATAGCAGCCGGCGCAGGGATCGACAAAGCCCTGGCCAGGGGAATACAGGCCATGGAGACCATGCTCGCCTTTCCTCTCGGCGTCAGCCAGTGCACCACCGTGGGCGTGACGGCGAAAAGGAGCGACGGCATGGGGCCCGTCCTGCTGAAGAACTACGACATCAGCGAAAAACTGCGTCCCACGACCTTCATGCGCAGGAGCAGGCCGATGGGCAAGCTTGAAAGCTTCGAGATGATCATCAATGTCCTGGCCGGCAGCCATCTCGTCATGAACGAGGAAGGCCTGTGCCTATCGTACAACTACGGCATGGTCAACTTCCTGCCGCGCCCCTTCGGCATTCTTCCGACCTATGCCGTGCAGTACGCCGCTGAAAACTTCACCGAAACAAGGCAGGTCATAGGCTGGGTCTCGGAGCAGGCAACCACGAACGGCTGCATCATGACCGTGGTGGACGCAAAATCCAACCTCTGCGTCATCGAGAAGGCGGGGGGACACACGGAAGTACGCTATCCCGAGGATGGGGTGACCGTGGCGACCAACCATTTCCTGACGCGCGACATGAAACATTACAACTACGACGTTTCCGCCGTATTCGGAAAGCGCGCGCCCGCCGCGCTGCGCGGCTTCAGCGTGCAGGAATCAAACGAAACCAGGATGAAAAGAGCGCTGGAGCTCACCGGCCTGGAGGAAAACGGAAAACAGTCCCGCGAAAAGATTTCCGCGGCCGACCTGCGGGCGCTCGCCTCCGACCATGACGGAAAGGAACAAGGGGACGAAAAAACCATCTGCCGCCATCACGATGCCATGCAGACCCTTGCGTCCATCATCGTCATCCCGAAAAAGAGGAAAATCCTCCTGTGCAACGGCCACCCCTGCAGCGCCCCGTTCGAAGAGCTCGAGCCCTGGGGATAACGCATGAACATACCAGCACAAGGCTTCACATTCAACATCAAAAAGCCTGTCTGACGGCACATTGGCGGCTGCCGGCCGGCAAAACCGTCGGAAGCGGGGGTTGAGCTGGAGGCTGATGGCTGACAGCCGACAGCTGATGGCATCTTCTTTTATTTGACATCGATTGTAATTTTTCTTAATTATTATTGTTATATGCTGGTGTTGCTGTAACCTGCGGTTGGGGAAAGAGGACAAACATGAAACCGGATATGAAACGAAGAAAGCTGCTGCAATGCATGGCCGCGGGCGCCGTGCTGCCGAATGCCTTTGTCTTGGGCTCCTGCAAGGACGGCAAGGGAGAGAGCAATCCGGACCAGCCGGGCCCTGCGGCGCAATCGTCAAAGGCCTCGAAAAGCAGTGTGGACTGGGAAAAAAAATCAGCGGGGCTGGACCTCGTTGACAGGCTCAACATGGCTTCCCTGCGGCACAGGGGAGTGTTCATTGACTTCGGCACGACGGACTACGCCAAGTACACTCTCGGCAGATGGAAAACCGGATGGGGCAAGAACTTCGCCAAGAAGGGTATTTCCTTTACCCAGGCCAAGGGCGCAACGGGCCGCGTCTATTTCCCATGGTTCGACAATGTGGACGCCGTCCTGAAGCTGAGGCTGCTGCCGCAAAAA
>JBDRLK010000169.1:0-18815 GCA_043813155.1 Pseudomonadota bacterium
CGCTCCGAGCCCCTCGGCAACGGGCGGCAGCGCCTTGTCCGTGTAGTTCAGGGTTTTCAGCGGCTCTCCGGCGCTCTCGTACAAAACGAACCCGTCCGATCCCGTGGCCGCCACGAGCGTGGGCGACAGGAAGCGCGCTTCAACGAGCCACGACCCTGTCTTGTATTCGATGAGCTGCGCTGCCTGGTCAACGTCCCAGACCGATGCCTTGAACGAGCCCGAATCGGCAAACAGCTTGCTGTCGTCCGGTGAAAAGGCAAGGGCATCGACCGAGCTGCCCCCCCCTTCCCAGAATTTCTTCGTCTTTTTCGCGCCCAGGTCCCGCATGGAGATGACGCCGCTCGCGAGCCCGACGGCAAGATGGCTTCCGTCATGGGAAAGGGCGAGCCCGGTCACGTCATCGTCGGCAGTGAAGCTGTCGATGACCTTCCACGTCTTGACGCTGTACACGGCAACGGTCCTCTTGTCGTCCGCCACCGCAACCAGGTCGCCCTGCAGCGCGGCCGCCCGGGCCTGGGCCTTGAGCTGCATGACCTTTTTGGGGACCCCGGCGGGAAAAGAAATATTCTGAATCTCCTTTTCACAGATCAAAACAGCATTTGTCTCATCGATAAACCCGAAGCCGTTTTCCACGGGGTAGCAGATCTTTATCTCGTCGAGAATCTGGCCGCTGTCACTGGCGTGAACGCGCAGGACTCCCGAGGCCAGGGAGACGACATCACCCCAGGGCGCGACCGCGATGCCCCTGTTCCAGTCCCCTGTCTTCGCGGTCCAGGCTTTTTCAAAGCCGGGCTGCGGGCCCTTGCCTGCGCCGTCGGCAAAAGCGTGTCCCGCCCAGAAAATTGAAACGAGGAGCGCGGCGAGCATGCATGATGGAGGGAGTTTTACGTTCATCTCACCAAAGTTTATATGATGATTTGAGCGGGGGGTCAAGGACAAGGCGGCCGCGGCGCGTTAAAATCGCAAGGTCAGGCTCAGGCCGGCGCCGTCCTTTTTCGGCACCGGCGAGATGCCGAAGCTCACATTGTATTCTTTCATCAATCGGTGCTGGACCTTTTTCTTTTTCGCTGCCCCGCCGATGACAAAGCCGACGCCGAGCATGGTCACGAAAAGGCCCGACATGGCCGACGCGATGAGGCCTTCCCCGTTGTCGAGCACGTCGCAGCCCCAGCTGCCGTCGTCGTACGAATCCGCGCAGTCGACAAGCGAAATCATGATCGCCAGGAGCGTGCCGAGGACCGTGAGCCCGCCCAGGGCCGCCACGATCGAGCCGCCCAGGTACACTTTCCTTCCTGCGCGGTACTCCGGGTCAGCGAGCAGGTCCTGTTTCAGCTGCTCCCTCAGCTGCAGCTTCCATTGGCTGTCGCCCTGCAACGCGTAGACCGGCGCGGCCGTCGCGGGCTGGATGCCGGCCTGGCCCGACGGCCGCACGATGGAGGGCTGCTGGGGCGGCGCCGTGGTGGTCGGCGCCGCGGGCGGCGGCTCGGAGCCCTCGTCATCGAATGAAAACAACGTGACCGGGTAATCTATCTTGAATCGCTTGCCCGTGGCGGTCACATGTACCGTGGCGATTGAAGCCTTGAAGCAATCCATGATGCCCGGGTCCAGCAGGGGATCGGCTGAAACCAGCGTCATGGCCCCGTCTTCATTCGCGATGATGTCCAGCTTCACGGACGCGGGATAGGATTTTCCCTCGATGCAGCCGCCAAACAGGTCGTTGATCCCCGCGGAATCCATGGCCTCCGCGATCTCCGCGCCTGTCAGGGGCTGGCTCCATGCCGACCCGGCCCAGAGCAAGAAGGCGGTGAAAAAGATGAGCCATGTTCTTTGCCTCAATATGTCCTTCCTTTCAATCCAATTCAATTCATTGTCTCGCTCAAATGACGCTTGAAGGGCAGCCGTACTTTGCCGCGATGTCCTCGACCTCGCCGTTCATGATCCTGTCGCAGTAGGAGCCGTAAAACACGATGGTGTCATAGTCTTCCCAGTTCCATCCCTCCTCGTTGTCCGGGTCCAGGGGAACGACCTCGCCGTCGAAGTAGAAGTTCACCTTCTCCCGGTCGGCCGCGTCCGACGGATTGACGTCGTATCTGCACGTTGCGATCATTCCCGTAATTGTTTCGAACACCTCGCTCAGCTGATCCGTGTCCTCTGCAGGGTAAAAATCATCGGTCCCGCCGTGCGAGGCCATGGACGAGAGCACGTCGCCCCAGTCCTCTGCGGCCGTGGACATGCCGATCACATAGGTCCTGATGCCGTCGCCCGCCATGTCGTCGATGGCCCTGGTGGTCGCCTCGTCGTCCAGGCACAGCTCGTTGTTCGGGCAAACAGGCGTGCACTCGTCCTCCAGGCACGAGCAGCGGCACGTTGCCTTGTCCAGCGCAGCGTTGCAGTTCGGCGCGCCGTCCGTGGCCAGGATGACGTACCTGGGGTTCGTGCTTTCGAGCCCGGCCATGTACTCGTGCGCCTTGGCAAGGGTCAGGGCAATGGGCGTTCCGCCGCACGTTTCCATGGGCATGAGCTCCTCGTCGATCAGGTCCCCCCTGTTGAAGTCGATCTCCACGATCGGGCTCCTGCCCGGCTCGCAGTAATAGTCCGGGGCGTCCAGGCACCTCTCGCCAGGAAACACCATGAGCCCGAAGCGGACGACCGCATCATAGGTCTGCGTGACATCGATCACCGCATTGCGCGTGGGCCCCCAGAAGGCCGCGAAGGACATGGACTCGGAACGGTCGAGCAGGATGAGAACGTCGGCATCCGTGCCCTGCACGCCGAACTCCTCCTCGTCGCATATGGGGCCGTCGTCGTCCGAGTCCGGGAGGCCGTCATGGCCGTCCGCGGGAGTTGAGTCGGTATCGCCGTCTTCAGTGCCGGACCCTCCGCCCTCGCCCGAGCAGCCCGGCGGCACGAGCGCCGCTGCGAGCAGCAGCGCGATAAAAACTTTTAAATGGTTATGTTTTGCTTTCATGATTTTTAAATTATAACAGGTTTTTTCCCAAATGCCCATGAAAAATTCAACTTGCATAAACCGTTTCAGGCGGTCTCGGTCACCAGCGCCACGCACACCTTCACCGACAGGCAGTTCCTCGTCGAAGCAGGGACCATCACCTGCCTCCTGCTGATCGCCGATCCTGAACAGGCCAAAGTCACCAGAATAATTTCACAAGAATCGAGGGAAAAATGCAACATGCGAGGCCTGACCCCTTCCATGTTCGCGGGCATCATGGTACAAAATAAAGCATGGTAAAGCTGATAGAGTATTTGAAGATTTCAAATTTGCCCTACGTGAACGCGCTCCTCTCCATCCTCGCGTTCATGATCCTGGCCAAGCTCGCGGACCTGTTCATCGACAAGCTGCTTCGCAGGATGGTGCGTTTCACGAAAAGCGATCTCGACGACAAGATCATGGACGTGGTTCACGGGCCGGTTTGTTACACCATCATCATGATCGGGTGCATCTGGGCGATCGTTTACATGAAGTACTCGAAAACAGCCACCTTCTACATCCTCAACGTGCTTTCCTCGGTCATCGCGATCATCTGGGCGCTGCCGCTCGCAAGGCTGAGCAACATTTTCTTCCAGCACGCGCTGCGAAAAGCGTCCGATGAAACCGGCCTGCGCAAGGACATCATCCCGCTCGTTGAAAACGTCGTGAAGATCGCCATCGTGATCGGGTTCCTGACGGCTTTCCTCATGATCTGGGAAGTGGACATAACGCCCCTCATGGCATCGGCCGGCATTGCGGGCGTGGCCATTGCCATCGCGGCAAAGGACACGCTGTCGAATTTTTTCGGCGGCATCAGCGTGTTCATCGACAGGCCCTACAAGTTAGGCGACTACATCGTGCTGAGCGAGGGCGAGCGCGGGGAAGTCGTCAAGATCGGCATCCGGAGCACGCGCATCAAGACCAGGGACGACGTCATGGTCACGGTGCCCAACTCGCTTATCGCCAATTCCAAGATCGTCAACGAGAGCGCCCCCGTGCCAGACTACAGGATCAGGATACCGATCGGCGTTGCGTACGGAAGCGATATCGACAAGGTGCAGGAGACGCTGATGGGCATTGCCGGAAAGACCCGGAACGTCCTTCCCGAGCCCGCGCCCAGGGTCAGGTTCAGGGAGTTCGGCGATTCAGCTCTTCTTTTCGAGCTTTTGTGCTGGGTCACCGAGCCGGCCGTGCGCGGGCGCACCATCCACGAGCTGAACACGGCCATTTACAAGAAGTTCATCGAGCAGTGCATCATCATTCCCTTCCCGCAGCGTGACGTGCACATGGTCGGGGAAAAAAAATCAGGCTGAACATCGCCTGGTGCTGCGGGCCCTTGGCCCGCCCGAGGCACGCCAAGCTTGTCCCGAGCGAAGCGAGGGAGCCGCGCTTGCGTGCGGCTACTTTTGTTTCAGGTACGTGACCGCGCTTTCCAGGCCGTCGAGCGTCAGCTCGTACATTGGAAAAATGCCGCTGATGACCCTGATGGTATGCGTGTAGTGCCACTCCATGGCCGGCTTGGGATTGAGCCACGCGGAATGCTTGAGCGTTTCCGCGATGAAATGGAGTTTTTCGATGCTTGGCCTCCCCGATCTTTCGTACACGTAGATCGACCCGTCCGGCGCCTGGAGCTCGTAGGGCGCCATGCTCGCGTCGCCCACGATGATGAACCTCGTCTCCGGGTCCACGCGCGCCAGGTCCGCGATCGCGTAGGGCTTCTTGCTCCTCATGGGGTCTTCCCAGATTGTGTCGTAGATCGTGTTGTGGAAATAGAAGATCTTGAGATCCTTGAACTGGGAGCGGGAATAGTTGAAGAGGGTCTGCACCACGTCGATGTAGGGGTCCATGGACCAACCGCCGTTGTCAATGGCCAGCATCACCTTGAGGCGGTCCCTCATGCTCCGCTCGAAAACGATCTCGATCTCGCCCGCGTTTTTCACGGTCTGGTAGATGGTCTCGTCGATATTGACCCGGTCCTTGGGGCCGGCCGGCACCATATGCCTGAGCCTCTTGAGGGCCTCGTTCATCTGGATTTCCGTGAGCGGCCCTTCCTGCGAGTAATCCCGGTAGCGCCTCTCCATGGCCACCTTGACGGCCGACTTGCTCTGTGACACGCCGCCGACCCGCATGCCTTCCGGGTGATAGCCGGAATGCCCGACCGGCGAGGTTCCCCGCGTGCCGATCCACCTGTTGCCGCCGCGATGCGCGCCGGTCTGCTCCTTCAGTCGGTCCATGAAGTACTTGATGAGCTCGTCGGGCGTCAGTTTCTTGATCACGCTCTCATCGATTCCAAGGGCCGAGGCCAGGAGCCCGGGGTCCTTGAGCCACTCGCCCAGGAGGCTGCGCAGGGCCTCCTCCATCTCCTCTTCTTTCGGATCTGTCAGCTCCGCGCCCTCGAAGAAGTGGGCAAACACCCTGTCGTAAAGATCGAAGTACTTTTCACTCTTCACGAGGATCGTGCGGGCGGACGTGTAGAAATCGTCAATCGAATTGACGAGGCCCATGCTCATGGCTTTCTGCAGCCGCAGGAAGGAGGTGGGCGAAACCGGGATGCCCATGTCTCTTAGCGTATAGAAGAAGCTTACGAACATTGCTGCCGTGCGCCGCTACATCCTGATGCGCCCAATGCTGTCCTGGGCATTGGAATAATCGGGGCTTTTCTTGAACAGCACGCCGAGGAAGGGAATGTTCCCCTTGCTCAGGTGCTTCACCTTGAACTCCGGGTCCATGCGCAGCGCCCTGATCCAGTTGATCAGCTCCCTCGTGGCGGGCTTCTTTTCTATGCCCCTGATGTCCCTGAGCCCGTAAAAGACCTTGACCGCGCTCTCGAGCAGGTCTTTGCCGATGTCGGGGTAGTGCACGCGCACAATGCGCATCATCATGTCCGGGTCGGGAAAGGCAATGTGGTGGAAGTTGCAGCGCCCAAGGAACGGGTCCGACAGGTCCTTCTTGGCATTGGAAGTGATCACAACGATGGGCCTGTGGCGGGCGCGGACGGTCTTGTCGATCTCGATGATGTCGAACTCCATCTGGTCGAGCACGTCGAGCATGTCGTCCTGGAAGTCCGTGTCGGCCTTGTCTATCTCGTCGATCAGCAGGACGACCCTCTCATCGGTCACAAAGGACTTCCCGATCTTGCCCATCCTGATGTAGTCCTCGATATTGCTCACGTCCCGCTTCGAATCGCCGAACCGGCTGTCGTTCAGCCGCGTCAGCGTGTCGTACTGGTACAGCGCATCGATGAGCTTCATGCTCGACTTCACGTTCAGCACGATCAGCTTCATGCCAAGGCTTTCGGTTATGGCGTGGGCCAGCATGGTCTTGCCCGTCCCGGGCTCTCCCTTGAGCAGGAGGGGCATTTCGAGCGCAATGGAGATATTTACGATTTTCGCGAGCTCCGCGTCCAGAACGTATTTCGATGCGCCTTTGAATTCCCCCGCTCTCGTGTCCGTGCTCATGATCCTTCTCCCTGTTTCTCCGTTCGTCTGATTCTACGCCTAAAACCTATGTCATATTGCCCGCCTTTGCAACCATAAAAAGGGGACAGAGCACTTTTACCATGCAAAATCCTGCAAAAGGGGACAGAGCACTTTTAAAAGTGAACTGTCCCCTTTTTATGGCTGCTTGCGTTGCATCACGCATGAAAATACTTTAATAATAGAGTTGAAACGACTGAGTGATTTCACAATCGCCCAATCGCCGGAGGCAGGCTGATGAAAAGACCGGAATGGCCCATACTCGCGTTTGCCGCGCTGCTCATGTCATGTGCAAGCGGTGAGGACACGGTGCCCGATGACAGCTGGACGGATGACGGTGATTTCGTTGAGACGGACGCCATTATCGATACGGACGACGAGGCGGATGGCGAAGAAGACCCGATCGAAGACGCAGATGACGTGGAGACAGGGAAGGACCTGGAGGAAGACCCGGACACGGACGTCCCGCAGGACCCTGACGCGGACACGGCGGAGGAGATCCGGGACGACGGCGGGGACGCGGAGGACATCATCGAGGAAGACCCGGCAGAAGAAGACGTGCCGGGTCCCTGCGAGCCGAACCCCTGCACCAATCCGCCCGACGACCGGTGTCTTGACGCCGCCACGGCCAGGCAGTACGAATCGCCGGGAGAATGCACGCCTCTGGGAGGCCTGTTCACGTGCGACTATCCGCACACTGACGAGGACTGCTCGGAATCCGGGGACATGATCTGCCGCGAGGCCGCCTGCTCCAATACCATCGCGCAGGTGCGGGCCGCGGAGGACGGCGAGGTCGATTTCACGGTGCGCGGCGTTTACGTGACCTACGTGAAGCCTTCCAGCGCGTCGCGCAAGGGCTTTTACATCCAGCGAACGCGCAGCGGGCCCGGGCTCTTCATGTATTCCGGCAGCTCCACGCCGGGCGTGGACCCGGGCAACATGATCAACGTACGCATCACGCAAATCGACCGGTTTCACGGGCTCAAGGAGGCCGTTGCTTTCGCGGTCATTTCAAACGACGGCGAGGACAGGGACATAGAGTTTCTCATCCAGGATTTCGGCAGCGGCGGCACGATCAACGAAGACACGGAAAGCGAATTGATACGCATTTACAACGCCACGGTCACGTCCGGTTGGATCGAGCGCTACGGCGTCTCGTACGGGTCCTCCAGCTCGACGCACGTCCAGTACGGGGGGTTTCCCTCGCTGACCCCGCGCATCTGCCCCGGCATGGTCATCGACATTCTCGCGCCTGCCGGCGAATACGACGGCACCTACATGCTGACCCCCTTCGAAAGTTCAGACTTTCTCAGTCTCGATGCCACGTCGTGTGCCGCCATCGACAACTCCAACTGGGACTTCGAGGACTGGACCTGGTCCGATCCGCCGGAAGATTTCGAAAAGGCAACAGAGCTTTTCTCCGCAACGCCGGAGGCCTCCACCGTCAACAATGGAAGCTACAGCGCCGAGCTGGCCTGGACATCGCAGGATAACCAGGACTTTTACCAGGCATGGCACACGCCCGTTGCCGGGGACACGCCCTACACGTTCCACGTGTGGTACAACGACACCGACGCGAGAGGAAGGGCCCGCACGGCGGTCCAGCCCTACGACGCGACCCTGACGCCGCTCACCAAGGAATACGGCTCCTACACATCCGACTCGCCCTCCTGGCGCGAGCTGACGCTTACCTATACGCCCGAGGCCGACGGCTTCCTGAGGCCGCTGGTCAGGCTGTACGACATTTCGGAGCATTGGGAAGGAAGCGCCGCGCTGCATATCGACGATTGGGCCCTGACCGTCCCGATCACCTATGACATAGAGAACGGCCGCCTCGACACGTGGACCGCGACCGATCCCGGATCAGCGCCCCTCGTGGCCGGCACGTTCGGCATGAGCATGGAAATCTACGGGGGCATCAACGATGCGGGCCTGCTCTATCTCGCCACCAACGAGGTGACGGTCGGGTGGTCGGACCACGTCCTGTACGTGTGGATCGGGGACGCCGTCACCACGGCAACTGTCCCGGCGGCATGGTCCAAGGGCGGGACAGTGGCCGCGCCGGGCGCGGACGGCCACCTGCTGGCCCTTGCACAGGAAGAGTCCAATGGCTACTGCGAGGTGGTCCGCTGGAACGCGTCGGGCGTAGACTGGGAGGTCATGACCGCGAGCTGCGGGTACGACGGCGTGGCCAACGGCGTCGGGTACGTGGAGGCTTCCGTGGACCTGGTCTCACTCCCGGGCATTACGCGCGCAAGAGACCTTCCCGGCATGACTGGCTTCGCGGTCGCTCCCTACGGCACGGGCGACGGCGGGACGCCCATTGCCGCTTCCCAGATTCCCGGCTGCGTGTCCTGCGACGACAATATTGACGACGAAGAAATTGCCGCCAGGCACAGGGCGATTATTCTCCTCGGAAACGTTAAGCCCTGACGGATAGGCCTCTTGATAGTAAAGCAAAAGAAAGCAACGAGGCTCGGGTGTTTGTGGGGAATCCTCCTGCCGCTCTCCTACACCATTTTATTTATCACCGTGGTGCTGATCCTTCCCCATGAGCCTATGCCGGAAAACCTTTCATGGACCGAAACAATCGGCGTCATGATAAAATACGGCGCTCTGGGAGTGCTTTCACTGGTCATCTATGTTATCCTGCTCATACCGGTCCTGATCGCCGGCATTGTCCTGGGGCTGAGGGACCCGTCCATCGTGGAGACACTGAAATCTACATGGCCTCTTCTCGTGGCCCTCGCCTATTTCATCCTCCCGGACCTGGTGCCGGGCCCGGTGGATGACCTTATCGTCGGCATCATCGCCACAATCCTGACGCCCATGCTGATCTCGAACCGGAGAAAAAAGCGCAGGCGGGAGCGCGAGGAAGCCGGGAAATCGCGGGATGTCATTGAGGTCGAACTGCTGCCAAAAGCGGAAGTAATCGACTCGGAAGACAGGCCCAGGGAAGTTATTGACGTTGAATTCGAAGAAAAATCTTGACCGCTGACGGCGGAACGTTTATGAATTACCGGTTGATCGCGGATTACGCAAAACATCAAAATTAATGTAGTGTGGGGCTTTAGCCCCGCTGTTTGGGGCTTTAGCCCCGCCAAAGCGGCCGAGAGGCGGGGTCCCCGCGGAAGCAAGGAATCGATCAAGACAAAATAGCTTCCATGGGGTGCAAGTGGGCCGCACTGCGTGAACAGGGACGGGGCAATGAAAGTCTACTTTATCGGAAGCCACTCAACGGGAAAAACCACCATGGCGCGCTTCGTGAGCAGCCGCTACGGCGTGCCCATGATCTCGGAAGTCGCCAGGGCCGTGCTGGCGGAAATGGAAATCCCCCTCGAAGGCCTGCGCACGGACATCGACCTGGTCAACCGGTACCAGACAAGGGTGTTCGAAAAGCAGATCGAGGTGGAAAGGAACTACAAGGCAGGCTTCGTGTCGGACAGGGCGTTCGACAGCCTGGCCTATACCGCGGAGCACGCCACGGTGCTGGCATCGGTCATGGAGTCAAAGCAGTTCAGGGATTACATGAAGCTCGTGCGCGAGGGAACCATCTTTTTCCTGCGTCCCCACTCCACACTGCTCAGCAATGACGGCGTGAGGGAGACCGTCAACTGGGAGGGCGTGATCAGGATCGACGGCATGATCAAGTTCCTTCTCGAGCAGTTCAGGTTCAAGTACATTCCGGTCCAGTCGCTGAGCATGCAGGAGAGGGTGAAGATCGTGGAGTTCGTTCTCGGCCCGCACGGCGGCGCGCAGGGCGGCAGGAAGAAGAAGTAAAATAAAATGTCATCACAAAACCCATACCAGCCTCAGCAGCTCCCGGCCGCCGCAGGCGGACCCGGGCTTGGCGACAGGGAAATCGACGTAAAGCGGGCTGTAAAATGCCTGTTCCAGCAGCCCGAGTGGCTGAAAACGACTTTTCTTGGCGTTGCCTATTTCTTCATCCCCCTGGCCGGCCCCCTTGCGCTGCAGGGATGGGGCGTGCGCGTGTTCAAGCACATCGTCACGGGCGGCGACGACACGAAGCTTCCGCCGCTCAAGGGGTTCGGCGACCTGATCAGCCTCGGCATCCAGCCCTACGTGGCGGCCATGATCTGGCTCTTCCCCATGATTTTCGGCGCCCAGATCATTCTATCGCTCGGGATCGTGCTTGCCGGGGTCCTGACCGGGGTCATAGCCGCGGCATTGAAATCTGCGGGCGCGGGGAATGAAGTGACGATCATCGTGACCATTTGCGTGGCCGTCATCAGCTTCCTCCTGGCCTTTGCTCTTTTTTACGCTGCGATCATTGCGGTTGCCTATCCGCTCCAGGCCATGATGACGCTCGTCGAGGTCACGGGCAAGATCGAGTATGCCTGGAAATTCAGCGAGATCCGCCATTTCATGAGCGTGCTCAAGCCCGATTACCGGAAAGCGTTCATCAGGATGCAGCTGTGGAGCCTTCTCATCGTCACTCTGGGCATGCTCCTGTGCTACTGCGGAATGTTCCCGGCCTTCATGATCATGATCGTCGCGGGCGCGCACCTGCGCGGCCAGCTGTACCGGATGTACCTTGCCCGGGGCGGCCAGCCGTACCAGTGGAACCCCAAAGCGTGATCATTTCTTCTCGACCAGCCTGACCTTGACTTCCCCGAGTTTTGAATTGATGATGGATTTGACGAGCGGGCCTTCGTCGGTCCGCCACTCCTCGACTTCGCCCTTCGGGCCTTTGACCTTGTAGTGGGTCACGTTCGTTTCATGCCCCTGCACGACCGCCTTCTCGCGGCCGATGATGGTAATCGTGGCCTTGTTCACCTTGGCCTGGCCTGCCATGAACATGATCATGGTCTTCTTCGAGCCGACCTTGCCCGACCACAGGGAGGGCTCATAGGTATTCTGTTCATAATCCTTGTCTTCTATTCGAATCGACTTGGTCTTGCCCTTTTCCGTACGCTTGATATCCCAGCCCTTTCCCTTTCTCTTTCCAACGACCCGGCCTGTGCCCAAAGTGCCCTCGCTGTAAATATCATAATAGGTCAGGCGCCTTTCGTGATTGTATTTAATGAATGTCTTGCTGTCCACTTTCACTTCGACGCCAAGGACTTTTGCCTCGAACCTTGATGTGACCCTCACCTTGACGCCGGCCTCCCAGTCTGTTGCGACGGCTTTTCCGTGCCCGACCTTCTTGTCATTTGAAATCAGGGTGTATTTATAAATCTTGTCGTAGTTTTTTTTCTCTTCCTCGCTTTTCTCTTCCTGCGCAAAAACATACCCGATAGCGAACACGAGAATTCCTGCAGAAACGGCAAGGATACCGGAAGGAAAAAATATTCTCATTTTCATAGGTGTAGGATAAACCGAAACCGCTGTTTATTCAATACAAAAGGGGACAGAGCACATTAGATCAGCTATGAGTGCTCTGTCCCCTTTTGGGTCGCCACTTGTCCCGGTAACCTGTTTCAGATATATTCAACCGCAATGCTGAAAATCCTCATACTGGGCCTGACGGGCGAGAGCCTTTCGGTCCTCAGGAGAATCTGTGGCACCACGCAGCTCGAGGTGGCGGGTGCGCTCCACCCTCCCGGTAAAAAACCGGATAAAAACCTCGTTTCCGAGCTCAAAAAGCTTGGCGTCCCCCTGCTGAAAAAAGCGACAGACCTCCGGCAGACAAAACCCGACCTGATCGTGGACGCACTGGGCCTGCCCAGGGAGGACATTCGCGGCATCCTGGGAGAGGAGCTCTTTTCCCAATGCTCCGTCATGTCGGGGCCGGCGATCGCCACCCTGGCCGGCATGATCGCCCAGTACTCCAATGTAAAGGAAGTGCGGGTCATGATGGAGGCAATCATACAATCCACGCAGGACGCCATATCCGTCGTGGACGCGGACGGCAACACCATCCTGGTGAACAGGGCCTACACGCGCCTGACCGGCCTTCCGGAGGAGGACGTCCTGGGCAAGCCGGCTGCAACGGATATCGCCGAAGGCGAGAGCATCCAGATGAAGGTCCTGCATTCCCGCCGGCCCCTTTCAGGCATGAAAATAAAGGTGGGACCGGGAAAGAGAGAGGTCATTGTCAACGCCGCCCCCATTATCGTCGACGGTCAGCTCAGGGGAAGCGTGGCCATTCTTCACGACGTCTCGGAAATACGCAAGCTGACCGAGGAGCTCAGCAAGGCCAAGCGCATGATCCGCCAGCTCCACGCCAAATACATCTTCGACGACATCATCACCGAGAGCAGCCTGATGAAAAAGGCCATCAACCAGGCCAGGGATACGGCAGGCACGCCCGCCACGGTCCTTCTCATCGGGGAGAGCGGCACGGGCAAGGAGCTCTTCGCTCACGCCATTCACAACGCAAGCCAG
The DNA here is from genome assembly GCA_043813155.1 of Pseudomonadota bacterium. Lineage (GTDB taxonomy): Bacteria > Myxococcota_A > Polyangia > DRWM01 > DRWM01 > JBDRLK01. The sequence goes on from JBDRLK010000169.1 coordinate 12,811, forward strand.
CGCCCGGACGGCCCTTTCGTCCGTGTCAACTGCAGCGCCATTGCTGAGTCGCTCATGGAAAGCGAGCTCTTCGGTTACGAGGATGGAGCGTTCACGGGCGCTCGAAAGGGCGGTAAAAAAGGGTTTTTCGAAGAGGCCGACAAGGGAACCGTTTTCCTCGACGAAGTCGGCAAGATGAGCCTCGGCGCGCAGGCCGAGCTTCTCAGGGTGCTTCAGGAAAAGGAAGTGACCCGCGTGGGCGGGACCCGGGCCTTCAACGTGGACGTTCGCGTGATCGTTGCCACGAATGCCGACCTCGAAACCATGGTCGGGAAGGGCACGTTCCGCGAAGACCTGTTCTACCGCCTGAACGTTGTTCCAGTGTCAATCCCCCCGCTGCGCCGGCGCAAAGAGGATATCCCCGTTCTTGCCCGGCACATGATCCGCAAGTTCAACCAGGAGTACGGCCGGTCGGTCAAGGATATCACGCCCCGGGCCCTCGAGCTGCTGTCGGCCTGTGACTGGCCCGGCAATATCCGCGAGCTCGAAAACGTGATCAGCCGCGCCATGATCAACGCGGGCTTTGATTCCGACATGATCGATGAGCTGTTCGTGGCCCACGTGGCGGCCGCGCCTGTGGGGGCCGGGCCCGACTCCGCCGGGACCGCGAAGACGGCCGGGATTGCTCCGCGTGATATCAGCGGAAGACCACTCAAGGACATCATGGGTGAAGTCGAGAAGGACGTTATCCTCGATGTGATCGAGCAGTGCGACGGCAACAAGACGCAGGCCGCCAGGCAGCTCGGCATCGCCATCCGCAACCTCTATTACAAGCTGGAAAAGTTCGGGATCGAATAGGGCGCTGGTCTAGGGCTGTTCGTATTTCTTCTTCGCTCTCTGCCTGCGTTTCGCCTTTCGCTTTTTGGCCTTCGCCTCGAGCTTTTCGGCGGTACTCTCTTTCCCAAGCTTTAACTTCTCGATTTTAAGCACCAACGTGCGCCGAGCGAAGAACCGGTTCACGGACTGGGACCGGCTGCTGGAGCACTTGACCTCGATGCCCGTGGGAATGTGCTTCAGGTGCACGCAGCTCGAGGTCTTGTTGACCTTCTGCCCGCCGCGGCCCCTGGAGCGTACGAAACGCTCGTCCAGGTCCTCATCGAGAATGCCCATGCTCTTCATCAAGGCCCGCAGCGCTTTGACTTTTTCCGGTTTTACCGTGGTGTTCATGGGATGGGTTTATCGGGAATTTTGGCGAAGAACCTAGTCCGGCACGGCCGTGTACCCGGTCTTGAACGTGATGGACGCGCCCAGCAGGGCGGCCTGCAGCTCCTCGCTGTACTCGACTTCCTCGAACCAGAAACAGGCGCCCGCGTAGGTCGTCCTGATCTCGCCGTTCTCGAGCTTGGTGGCCGTCATCTCCGCTTCCGTGGCGTTCACGTCATAGCTTCCCGTGTAGGCGATGTCCGCCGTGGCCTCGCTTCCGGCCACCAGGATGCAGTTGGCCGTTGGAACGGCAATGCCGCCGCCCAGAAGAAGCCTGATGTCGAAAGCCGGATGATCGTCCGTGGTGTTGCCGGGGTCGGAAATATCGCCGATGGTCGTCTTGGTCTCCTCAGCAGGCTCGTCACAGATCATGATGTCGCAGGGGCGTTTCGGGTCATCCGAATCGCACTCCCCGTCAGCTTCCACCGGCTCCCTGAGCTCGGTGGCGCACCCGATCTCCGTGATGGTCATGTGCACCTGGTGCGGCTTTTCCTGGAACCTGCGCTGCTCGAGCGTCACCTGGTCGGCATACACCTCGCTCGGGCACTGTATCCAGTCCTTGCTGCAGTCCAGGTCCAGGGACACTTCGTTGCCGTCATGGGTAAAGGTGATGGTCCCGCCCTCCGCACCGATCACATCACTGTACACCTCGCCTCCGATGTCGATCTCAACGGAAATTTCGTCATCGTACGTCACGTTCCAGTCGCCTGTCACATCGGGCGCGGGATTTTCCGAAAACCAGTTATTGATGCCTTCGCCGCACTTGCGGGCCCCGATCGACAGTGTCGCCATGACTGCTGCGGCCATGATGATTGCTGTTTTCTTTTTCATGGAATGCCTCCTTTCGCCGGTTAATCAAACGTGTATTATACACCAGGAACCGGGCATCTGCACGCATTTTGTCTTTTAACGCCGGGCACGCCGAGGGCGTGCAGCTACAGCCAGGCGGTATCGAACCACATCTCGGGCTTAGGGTCGAGGATTCCGCCGCCGTGGCGCTCGTCGAGCCAGAGGATGAGCACGTTCGTGCCCGCGGCCACGGTATTGAGCTGCGACATGCCCGAGTGAAAGCGCGCGTGCGGGAACACGACCTCGCTGCTCACAATGAGGTCATTGCCCACCGCGGCGAAGTACAGCACGATCCCGCCGTGCTCGGGATCGAGCGTATAGGAGCGGTTGTCGATCCACACGAGAGTGCCCAGGATGTCCTGGTCGGGATGGCCCAGCAGGAAGGGGTTGTCGCGGTCGTCAACCTCATCGAGCATGATGACGCCCCTGCCCCGGTCCGGGTCAAGCACGCCCCCGGCATCCGCCGTGGCGCCATAGAAAAGCTGGGGAAGATCGTCGTCCTCCAGGTCGGCGGCCGTCCACACGAGGACGAATTCATCCCCGACAACGGAAACGCGCGCCTCGCGATGATACGTGGTGTAATCGGATGCCGGGGCGATGTACGCGTTGTCGCCCAGCGTCCCGTCGCTCTGCACGCTGACGGCCTGGCTCTTGGGAAGCGTCATCTCCATGAGCCCATGATAGTAATGACGGACAAAGGTCACGAGCGAGACATCGCCGATGGCCTCCACGCCGATGAATGTGAAGGGCTCGAAGCCGCCGATCGGGTCTTCCGGCGTGCCCGCGCCCGCTTCCGCCGCCACGACCGGGCCCGTCACCTCGTAGCTCGACTCGTCGACCCGCATCCAGCGCACCTCGCCCCCGCCCCCGCCGTTGTTCACGCGCCAGACGGCCACGAAGCCGGAGCCGTCGAACGCGATGTCACCGCCGAACGAGCCGAACCAGCCCTCGGGATCGAGCTCCAGCGGCGCCATGAGCTCCTCGCCGTCGAAATCCACGATCTTGAAATACGTCGTGTAAGGCCCGCCGTGCTTCTGGTACAGGACGCCGATGGACGAGGTCCCGAAAGCCGTGCGCGCGTAGAGCGTCTCATCGTCGTCCCCGACGATGCTCACGCGGTCGGTCTGCCAGCGGGCAGCCCCGTCGATGCGCCGCACCCATGCATCGGCGATCCCGAGCGCGCTGGAGCGGTCGGTCCACGTGAGCCAGACCTCGCCGCCGCGGCCATGAATGCGCGGCACGCCGCAGAACCCGACCTCGTCGAATACCGTGAGCTGCACGCCCTGAGTGCCGATCCCGAGCTGGGCCGTCGCAACCTGGGGCTCGCAGCCCTCGGCCACGGCCGTGGCCTCCACGTCAACGAACCCGTCATCCAGGCCGTCGATGGGAATCATGGCCACCCAGTCCCAATCGCCGTCCTCATCGACGGCCTCGTAATCGCCTTCGCCTACGCTGACCGACACTGACCCGGCCGTGCCCTCGACGCTTATGTGAAGCGGGATCTGCGCATACACCGCGGGATTGGCCCACATGGCGCCGTCAACAGCCTGGGGCAGCGATATCCCGGTCAGGGGCACGATAACCACCTCCTCTTCATCCACGTCCTGCGTTCCCCCATCGTCCTCATCCCCGCCGTCCAAGGGGATTTCCCCCGCGACCTCATCCCCGACCGTATCCTCCTGCGCCACGTCCATATCCTGCTGGTCCGCGCCCGTGTCCGACGCGTCGTCGCCCGCATCCCCATCGGTGCCCGAGTCGCCGCAGCCGGCGGCCATGGCGGCCATGAGCAGAGCGAAGCCCGCCGCAATAAGAATGCCGAATGAAAAAATGTTTTTAAAATATTGGTTGCCTGACATGTCTTCTGCCTCCCAACCGGGTTTTCATTCCCGGTTTTCATACATTATAAATAAAACAGCATTTTTCGGCAAAGTCAAAATTTTTTATGTGAAAATACCGGGTTATGGCTTTATCAATACTTATTTTTCAGGTAATATTATTGCTGACTTGGCGGAGAAGCGATTTTTCCGCCTGAAAAGGAACTAGAGGAATAAAGATGAACAAGCTCGTTATTGTCCTTGCATTCATACTTGCCGCCGGTCTTGCGGCCTGCGGGCCCAGGATCTATGGCTACCTCGATTCCGACCACCCGAAATCCGGCGAATTCCTTGTCGAGAACATAGAGCTTTATTACGCTCACATAGGCGAAGCACCGAAGGGCGCCCACATTATCGATCACCTGAAGCAAACCGGCATTAACATGAGCTGCGAAAAAGCCGCCATGGTTGCCATCGTGCAGATGCAGAAGAAAGTGCGCCCGGCGGGCGGCAACGCCCTCGTCAACCTGAAGACCGTGCCGGAAGGACAGGAGCCCACGAGCAGCGATGAGGGATACTGGTGCGTGCGGTCGAAGTCTCGCGAAAAGGGAGCGGATCTGACACACAAGATATGGGAAATCACCTGGGAAGCGGACATAGCAAGAGTCGGAAGCACGCCGGACGATGTGACCCCGCCGCCGTCATCAACGCAGGACGAGGAAGAGGAAGAAGACGACTGACCCCATCTTGACTTAACACCCGTTTTTTGAAAGGAAACTCAATGAAGAGTCTTTGCATTCGCGGATTCCCGGCGCTTGCCGCGACTTTTTTCCTCGGCCTAAGCCTCGGCCCCGGCCTCGTCCTCAGCGCCTGCAACGGCGGGGGAGGCGGCGAGGAGGATGGGCTGGACACTTCGGATCTTCCCTATGACGGTCTCGACGCCCCCGACACGTCCGACTCCGCGGACGGGCCGGACGGGACTGACGCCCCCGACATCATGGATATGCCCGACGCTGATGCCCCGCATGACCCGGCAACCGACGAGCCCGACGAGGAGGAAATGATCGACCCGGACGCCGTCATTACAACGCTCTGGCATCCTTACGGCGAGTGGAGCTTCGAGAACGCCTCGTGGGACGGCAACCCGTTCGACGTGCAGGCCCGGGCAACGTTCAGCGACGGGCCGGCGCCATACCTGTTCTACGACGGCGGCTCCACGTGGAAGCTTCGGTACATGTGCACGCAGATCGGGACCTTTACCTTTGCCACCGCCTCGTCCGACCCGGAGCTGAACGGGCTCGAGGGGACCGTTGTGTGCCGCGACAACCCGGGCGCCATGGGCCTGCTGACAGCCGGCGGGACGAACAACAAGAAATTCTTCGTTCGCGGGTGGGAAAAGGCGATCGCGCCCGCCTGGGTCATGATGCCCGACATTACCGCGAACTCGACCGGAACGCCCGACGACCCGTCGGTCATCAACGACTGGATCGCCAACAACATCGACGCCACGGGTTTTAAAGGCGCCCACAACATGGGGTGCGCCAATATCTGGTATGACTGGGACTGCGACGGCACGCGCGCCAACTGCGCGAGCGAAGACCCTGACCCGAGAACCTTCAGGGCTTTTGAAGAGCTCATGGAGACCCTGTACGGCCACGGCGCGTTCATCCACATCTGGATGTTCTGGGACTGCCAGAGGGACAGGTGCGACAAGTATCACGACGACGCGGCCCGCCAGGAGAGGCTCCGCCACACCTTCGCCGACAGGTGGGGGGCGATCCCGCACTGGATGATCGGCGAAGGGTTCGACAATTTCGAGGACGACGACACGGCTTACGCGAACAAGTGGTTTCACGACATCTTCGAGCGCCTGGCGTGGCCCCACCTGCTGGGCATGCGGTCGCTTCACGACAGCTACGAGGTGATCTGCACGGACTGCAGCTACCGCTCGTGGGAGAACGTGGAAATGACTTACGCCAGGTGGAGCGACTCGTACGACGCCGCTGCGGACAGGCCCTCGTTCGAGGAAGACCGCTACCGCGTCAGGGACGAGGGGCGGCCAAAGGACATCCCGCCCGGCAGGCTGGACATGCTGCTTCG
>JBDRLK010000170.1:0-15924 GCA_043813155.1 Pseudomonadota bacterium
CTCTTCCCCCTTTTGGCCTTTTGGCCTGTTATTGACAACATATGAAAAAAAGTTTATACAGGCGTTTCTCGATCGAACAGGAATAAATATGAAATTTACACTCGAAAGCATGCTCGACTCAACATTGGATAATGTTGAGAAACTCATGTTCAGCAAAGAATACTATATATTCCTCAAATCGAATCATTCGGCAGTGGATGAAATAGAAGTGATCGAGCAGACCTTCGAGGATGACAGGGTCGTGCGAGAGGTTAAATACACGCCCAGGCCCATCATCAGGAAAATCGGCCCCAAGGAGGTTCCGAAGGATGCCATGGTTTTCGTGGAACGTTCCACTTACGACCGCGGAAGGCACGTACTCGACTTTGAAAATGTACCCAAAATCAGCTGGGTCGCAAAAAGGCTGAAGAACAGTGGGACCATGACGTTTACACGGGAGGGGGGAAGGACGCGCAGGGTCGTGGCCGGAGAGCTGAAAGTCAAGTTTCCCATCCTGGGCGCGATAGCCGAGCGCATCATCTACAGCCAGGCCAGGAAAATTCTAGAGGAAGAAGTCGAATGTTTCAAGAAATATATCAAGAGCAAGGAGTAGGCAGGGGGTGTACCTTTCGGTGCTTTATGATATAATCGTATGCAGCAATGGATGACGAACAACATAGAAACGGCGAAGACGACGAAGACGAGGAAAACCTGGAGGAGAGGGACACTGCGCTGGATCCCGAGCCCGAGCAGGAGGCGGCAAAGAAAGCCAAAGGGGCCGGGTGCGAAGAACCCGACGAAGAGGAGGCCGGGGGCGGTGCGGAAAGGCGAAAGCACAAGCGGGTCAAAGTAAAGCTCCACATGGTCTACGAGGACGGGAGGACGGGCATCAAGACCAACGTCGTCAATATCAGCATGGGCGGGGCCTTTATCGAAATGGCCAAGCCCCCGCAGAAGGGCACGGAAATCAGGCTCACGCCGGTTTTTCCCGGCAAGACGCCCTCCGAGAACGGTTATGTGCAGCTCAAGGGCAAGGTCGTGCGGGTCGTGGAATATAATCTTCCGAACATGGCGGACAAGATGGGCGTGGGTATTGAGTTTACCGACATGGACGGGAACGAGTCGAACGTTCTTTCAGAGATATTCCGCAAATGCGTTGACGATGCCAGGTCCGAGAAGGAGGGCACGGATGTCATGCCCGAGGAGGAAGACGAATCGGCGAAGACCGGGGAGTGGTGCCCGCCGAGGGTAGTGGACGAGCTCGCGAAGACAGGGGAATGGGTTTCCCCTCGCACAAGGCAGAAGAGTACCGGGGACGGGAAGACGAAAGCCGGGAAAGAGGCGGCCGAGGAAAAGAAAGAGGAAACAGACGGGGACAGTGAAGAATAAGTCCTCGATTCATTGCGCCCTATAGGCCCAGAGGAGTTGGGATCATGGTAAATCTATTCGGTAAAGAGAAAACGGAAGCAGCAGCGGAAGCAGAGAAAAAACCCGCGGCAAAGGGAACGAAAAAAAACCCTGCCATTGAAGTCAGGGAGCGTTTCGGTTCCAAGGACGAGCTGGTAAAGGAGGTCAGGAAGCTGTTTGAAAAGACCGACTTTTTCTCGGACAAGGTGAACGCGGACAAGGGAATCGAGAGGGTGAGCAATAAAAAGCTCTTGAGGCTGCACAGGATGGCAACCCGGGTTCAGGAGAAGTTCGGCACGCGCAAGAAGCTGATCGAAGCGTACGTTCAGCTCACGAACAAGGGGAAGCTGGCGAACGTGGAGAAAAAACTTTCCAACCTGACGCTCGGCAGGCTCCTGGACCTGTACGGCAGGGCAGAGAAGCAGAGCCGGAAAACCGCCGGTAAAACCGCCTGATTTTTTCTTTTAATCCCATATTGCGAATCGGATTCCATAGCCCGGCTCCTCTTGTTTTCACGTGGCTGACACTCGTCTTATGTCCCGGACTTGGCGGCGCAGGCGCCCGGGAAGCGACAGATTCACTGAAAGCCGACATCCTTGGCATCATTAACAGTACTCCCGGCATCAGCTTCGAGCAGGACCAGCAACTGGAGGCCGCTGCCGGCACGGCTGCGGTTGAGATTGCCGGCAGCGGGCAGGATGCCGGCAGCGGGCAGGAGGCTGTCCACGAAGCCATTGTCTCGGCCCTGCGGAGACATGCAGTTACGGACGCAAAGATTTTTCATGCCGCCATCATATCGGACAGCCGTGGAGACCTTCTCGAGTCTTTTACGGCCTTCATGAAAATGGATGGTTTCGAGCAGATCGACGGCAGGCACATCGGCATCGAGGCGTTCATAACGGATTCAAAGGCCCTGTGCGTACTGATCTGTGTCGACAGGGTCGTTACCATGTCGGGGGTTCCCGGCCGGATTGCGAAGCCGGCCAAGGTCATGGTAAAGGGGACTGCGCTGAAAAAGGTCGAAGGGCTTCATGTCATGGTCCAGACTCCGGGCATGGACTTTCTCAAGCCCACGGTCCATATCAAGGGCAGCACGTTTACCGTCCTCCTTCCGCTGAACGGCTCGGCCGGTCAGTACAGGATCGAGGTCCTGGGCGATCTCGGGTACGGGCCGTCCGTGCTGAATCTTTTCACGATAACTGTCGGCTCCGGGGAGGCCGGGGAGAATGAATTCGAAGCGGCCCGGACAGCCGCCGCAGCAGCAAAAGCCAAGCCCGGCAAGGGCAAAAACCGCAACGCCTGGGGCCTGTTTCATCTCATCAACGCGCTGCGCGCCGTGGAGAACCTGCCCGAGCTGAAGGTTGACGAGGCCCTGACGCAGACCGCGCTCAGTCACGTCAAGGACATGAAGAAGGGGGCCTATTTCGGCCACACCTCGCCTTCACAAGGCACCTTTGACGCAAGGATCAAGGCGGCGGGCGTCAAATCGTCGTCTGTCAGCGAGGTGATAACCGAAGCCGCCGGCCCGGAAGGAGCCCTGAAAAACCTCATTGCCTCGCCGTCCCACCTGATGCAGATTCTCGGAAAGGACTACACGCACATGGGCGCCGCCCTGATCAAGACCGGGCAGGGGCGACTCTTCGTCGTTGTTTTTGCGAAGTATTAACCTTCCCGTTCTATCCCCTGTACCCTGAATATTTATTTATTTCCACCGCGCTTCGTCACAATGGCATCGATGGTTTGCTGGCAGATTCGAACATCCCGAAGGATGCGCTGCGATCGAATGTCCATGAGCGTGCCAAGACCCAGGGCCACAGGGTTCGCGTCCCATTTGCCTATCTCGGTTGTCCAGGCATCGATGACAGAGTCGAGCTTTTCCGGCTCCACGACCGTGTTGAGAAGCCCGGCGGCCGCGGCTTCGGGGGCCGTCAATGTCTTACTGCAGAGCGCCAGCTCAAAGGCCAGCTTGCTCCCGGCCCGCTCGTAAATCAGGGAAAAGACCATGAGAGGAAACAGGCCGCTCTTGAGCTCGGGCGTGATAAAGGTGGCCGCGTGCGACCCTGCGGCAAGATGGCAGGCGGCAACGAGGCCCACGCCCCCTCCCACGGCAGGCCCCTGGACGCGGGCAATCACCGGCTTCTCGGACATCAGGATGCTCGTCACAACATCGGCGTAGAGGTTGATCCCCTTTTCTTCGCGGGAGCCAAGCTCCTTCAGGTCCGCGCCCGCGCAAAATACCGGCCCCTCGGTCTTCAGGACAATGCACTTGACCCGTCCGTCGGCATTGAAGTCCTTTACCGCCTCGATGAGAGAGCCGATGACCTCGCGGCTCAGGGCGTTTCGCTTTTCCGGCCGGTCCAGCACGATTATTCCGGTTTGTTTTTCAATTTTCTGCCTGATCATCACCGCTTCCTTGGCGTCTTATGCGGCCGCGCCCTTCTTTTGAACGCCCGGCCGCCGATTGACAACAAATTTGATTGCATATTTACATATACAAAAAAATATCATATATTCCAACTTCTATCTATTATCTATCTATTTCCAGTGGAGGAGAGATATGAAAAAAATGATTTGTCTTTCGGTATTTGCTTTCGTTCTCGCGTTTGCTGTTTCAAACAACGCAAGGGCCGGTGAAGTATCGAATAACGGCGCAAAGGGCTGCGTGGGGCTGGGCCTTCTCGCGGGGGAGCTGGTTGTTACGATCGAAGCGGTGGCTGGCGTGAAAAAGGCATGGATTCTCGCCGTGACGGGCCTGATTGCCGCAGGCGGCGGCGCGGCGGGCGGATACTATGCTGAAACATCGCCTGGCGCGGAGAAGGGGGGCCAGGTGGGTGTTGGCCTTCTGGCCGGGGGCATGGCCTTTCTCGTTCCAACCATGATCATTGCAACGCACATGACGCGATTCGCAGGGAAGAAGGACTCATCGGCCGAAGTGGAAGTCATCGTGGAAAAGGACACGGGCGGGGGCACGATCGAAGAGGAGGGGGCTGCGGAGGAAGAGGCTCCGGCCGGGGAAGAGGAATCCGCCGAGACGCCTGAAGGTGCCGCAATGATCAATATCAACAAGGACGTGGTCAGCCTTGCCGTTCCCCCTCTGCAGGTGCATCCCGTCTACCCGCAGGACGATATAGGGTTTTTGACCGGCGAGCAGGAGTTCGAATACAGGATGAACCTTATTAACGTGGTATTCTGATCAATCCCCGCCGATCCCGACCGCACATCGCAACCCCGCGGAACCTGACTTCATCTGGATTTGATAAAGATCGTCGGCTTCCGGGCACACCTTGAAGCTCGTTGTTGCATTCTGACCCGGAGACTTTTCCCCGAGCCTGACGGCCGGGGCCTCGCGATTGCCGTCGCCGACCGCCCGCAGCAGGACTGTTTCGACCTCCTTCTCGCAGGCAGCAATGATGACGTAGCATGGGCCGGGCCCCTGCATGAAGCTCTTTTTGACGGCATTGAATTCCAGGGCCGTGTCGGCCACGGCCGCCGGGCCCATGGGGGCAAAGCCTGTTGCCGGCATGGTTTCGTCGATGAGCCTGATGAGGGCATTGTCGATCTCCGACGTGTCCCTGGACGGTGTGTCGGGCTGGCCGGCATCGGGGCCGCTCGGGCCTTCTTTCTCTCCGTTCACCGGCGCAACGTAGGAGGTGGATTGCTTTGACTGGTTGGATTTGTTCGAGCAGAACAGGAGACAGGACGCCGCCGTAAGCAGGGTTGGCACCAATCGCAAATTCATAAGACAAAGCGTGTAGTGCGGGGCTTTACGCCCCGCCGGTGTAGTGCGGGGCTTTACGCCCCGCTAATTCAGAACGCCTGTTATTGATCCGCCCCTGGGGAGCGGCTTTCGCTCATCCGGATCTTCGTACAGCTCGTGCCACCACGTGACCGCCTTTTCGCCGAACTGCCATGTGAGAAAAACGGGGTGCTCGCCGAAATAGGTGTAGAATGACACCGTGCCCGTGGAGATGTCATCGATGATCACGCCCGCGTCCTGCACCCTGGAGTAATAATCGAAGACCTCGGTGATGAGCCTTTTGAGTCGCTGCTTCAGCCTCTTTATCCGCACAGGATCGTTTCTCCTGACGTTGACGATCGCGGGGGAGGGCTCGACACCATGTTGAACGAGGCTCTGAAGCGCCTCCTCCATCCTGCTCGTAACCATCATCATGCGGCCGAACTGGTAGTCCAGCCAGGGCACGATCGCATTAGCTTCTTCAACGGTATAAACCTTGAAGGTGTCCGGATCTTCGTATGCCATCAGACGCCGACTACTTCTTCAACTTCCGGCACATTTTCCTTGATGATCCGCTCGATTCCCTGCTTGAGGGTGATCTGCGACGCAGGGCACCCGCTGCAGGCTCCCTTCAGGCGTACCGTTACTTTGCTTCCCTCAACGCCGACCAGCTCGACATCGCCGCCGTCCATCATGAGCTGCGGCCGAATCTGGTCGATAACTGCCTTTACTTTTTCTTCAATAGTCATAACACAATATCTTTAATGCCGGAAAAACCGATGTCAACCCGCTAACTGATATTCACGTCAGCGCCTGCGGCGCAACGTGAGAAGCCGAAAGCCGGGAGGAGGAAAGATTCCTTGTTATTGCCGCCCCTGCAGTGTCCTCAGGCCCAGCGTCCGGGCGTGCGTTACGGCCACGGCCAGGGCGTCCGACGCGTCGATGGGCGGGGGCTTGTCCAGGCGCAGAACGGCGCAGACCATGCTGCGCACCTGCCGCTTATCCGCCGCGCCGTGGGCTGCAATGGATTTCTTTACGACCGCGGGCGGCAGGGAAAAGACCTTGATGTTTCTCAGGGCCAGCGTGAGCAGGACAGCGCCGCGGGCCTGGCCGAGCTTGAACGCCGAAACCGCGTTCTTGTGATGGAAGATGTCCTCGACCGCCGCTTCTTCAGGCTTGAACGTGTCGAGAAGCTCGCCCAGCTTGAGGTGAATGTGAGCGATTTTATCAGGCAGCTCCTTGAAGCGCGACGTGCTGATGACGCCGAAGGACAGCGGCTGAAGCACCCTTCCTGAAACCTCGATAAAAGCGTAGCCTGTTTTATTGGAGCCCGGATCGATGCCTGCAACACGGAGGGAATTCAAGATGAAAACTTTTCCAGGATCTCGTCGGAAATATCGAAGTTGGCGTACACGTCCTGGACATCTTCATGATCTTCCAGCGCCTCGAAGAGCTTGAGCATGGTTTCCGCGTCCTTGCCCTCGATCTTGACGGTGTTCTGGGGGATCTTGGTGATCTCCTGGCTCATGACGGGGATCGAGGCCTTCTGGATGGCTTCTTTCGCGCTTTCGAACGCGGCGGGCGGTACGCGAACCTCCCATGTGGCGCCGGCTTCCTTGATGTCGTCGGCGCCGCTTTCGAGAGCGGCTTCGAGAAGCTGATCCTCCGTGACCTTCTCCTTGTCACAGACGATCAGGCCGATCTGCGAGAACATCCAGTTGACGCTCGATGTTTCGCCGAGGTTGCCGTTGTGCTTGGAAAAGATCTTGCGGATCTCGCTCACCGTCCTGTTCCTGTTGTCCGTGAGAGTCTCCACAAGAACCATGACGCCGCCGGGCCCGTGGCCGCCGTAGTTCACGGATTCGTACGTGACGCCTTCGAGCTCTCCCGTTCCTCTCTTGATGGCCTTTTCGATGTTGTCGGCCGGCATGTTGGCGTTTTTCGCGTCATCCACGGCCTTGCGCAGCCTTGGATTTCCCGAGGGGTCGCCGCCCCCCTCCCTTGCCGCCGTGGTCAGCTCCTTGATGACCTTGGTCCACAGCTTGCTTCTCTTTGCGTCGGCAGCACCCTTCTTGTGCTTGATACTGCTCCATTTGCTATGTCCTGACATGAATTGCTCCTCAAGGCACGCCGGGGGCGTGCAGCTGCATTTGTTCAATTAGAATAGAAAATATGCGCGATAAAAGTCAAGGCGTTATTGTTTATCCTTTATTGATTTCCTTTTTCGATTTTTTCTTCGGTTTCCCGTCAGGTTTTTCTTTCGATTTCTCCAGCTTCCGCTCGATGCGCTTTATCCTCTTATCCCAGCGCTGCTCGTCTTCAGCGCCGATGGAGCTGTAGGCCCGCTGCAGCGCCTTTTCAAAATCCCCCATGTCGTGCTCGTAGATCTTGGAGAGCATGAGATGGATCGGGGAGGAATCATGCTCTTCGGCCAAAGCCATCTCCAGGAGCCTTGAGGCTGTCATGGAATCCTGCCTCCTTCGCGCCAGCCTGGCGAGGCCCACGAGTGATTCGACTTTCCTGCTTCCGTCACAGGATCCGCTCGTGTGGTCCCAGATGCGTTCGGCGTGGTGTTCCTCGCCTTTCCTTATCCCGACTTTAGCCAGGCTCAGCAGGTCGTCGGGCGACACTGATTCGAAGTCCCCGGCGTGCGATTCGAGCAGCAGGGCGATGCTCCCGAGAAGTGCGACCATGGCCACGATGTCCTGGACATTATGATGGAACACGGTGGGCATGAGATCCGGGCGGCTGCCCTGCAGAAAGGAGACGTAAATCTGCGGTATCTGATCGCCGGGAATGTCGCCCTCCCGCATGAAACCGAGAACCTGCCTTTCGCAGGAAACGAGCGAGCAGTCGCCGATTCTGCGCTTGAAGAGCTTTCGCGCAACGTGCAGCAGATCGAAGTGCAGCCAGCTGTCCATGTCCGTTTCCAGGCGGTTGAAAATGTAGCGCGTCTTGATCAGGGGGATGTCGTACGTCTTGCCGTTGAACGTGACGAGCTGGTCGCAGCCCTCGAGCAGGTCGGACAGGTAGCGCAGGACCGATGCCTCCTTTTCGATGCGGTCGACGAAGATCTGCCTGAGAACGAGCTGGTCCCCCTCGATCATCCCGACACCGATGAGGAAGGGAATGGTCGCCGTCGAGAGCTCGAGCCCCGTTGTTTCCGTGTCGAGGTAGACGGCTTTGCGCGGGTCGAAACCGTACAGGTCGTCGCTCCCGCCCAGAAGGGCCGCCATTTCCCCGTTGAAGAGGAAGGCGTCCATCAGGAATATGCTGCCGTACCTGTCGCGCAGGTCCACGCGCGTCTCGTGGACCCAGATGTCGCCGTGCTCCGTGGCTACGAGCATCCCCGGGACCCGGGATTCCCAGGGCAGGACGGCGTGGCCGTCCTGCGGCAGCGCGGCCGGCCCCGCCTCATCTTCATCGGCATCCCGGTCCGCAGCCTCCTGCTCTTCACCGGGCCGGGGGAACGGGAGGGGAGGGAGCGGGGCCGGGGCCGCGGGGGCCGGTGCCTTGTGCTTTTTCGCAATCTGATCGAGCTGCGCGCGAAGCTCCAGGATGCGCTTCTTTCTCTCCCCGCCGCTGCCGCCGGGTTCCTCTTTCACTTCCACCTCGAGCCGCGAGACCGTGGCCAGGGCGGGAGGGTCGGATTCCCTTACCGCCTCCGCCTCCTCCGCCTCCTCCGCCTCCTCCGCCTCCTCCACCTCGTACGTCTTGAGCGAGGTCTTTTCCAGGTAGCGCGTGAGCCTTTTCTTGAAACTGTTATCGGCCATTTTTCATTTTATGACATGGTTCAAATCAAGGTAACACATCAAAATGCGCTAGCCCAGCAGAACTGGGTAGTGCAGGGGATTTATGCCCCGCCACGGCGGCCCGTAACGGGCCGCACTACATTACATTTTATTATCGCATTCAGAAGAATTATGGAAGAGAGTTTTCTCAAATCCGATTTTCCCCCGGGCGGCCCGACGCAGGCCGGGCACCCCGCAAGACAGTTGCAGCCCAAGGCCGCCTCCAGGCAGTCGCCGGCTATGTCCGTGAATGCTTCGTAAAACCCCTTCGCAATGCCGACGCCTCCCTGGTAAGCCTCGTAAATATACAGGTAGCCGAGCGCCTGCTCGCGGCCGTCCTCGGACCCGGCGCAGCCGGCCAGGTCGCAGGCCGTCGACGACCCCAGGTCCCTGGGGTCGCACATGAGACGCAGCGCGGCTATCCTGCACATCAGGTAGCCGAGACCGCCCAGGCCGTCCATGAGCAGGGTTGCCGGGTGTTTTGAGCTCAGCGCCTCCTCGATGGACTCCGCGGCCGCGCGGCCGGCAAGGCCGTCGGGCAGGAGAAGATCGCCTCGCGCCTTGAGCCACAGGGCGCAGGCTTCCATCTGCTGCTGAGGCATGTCGGCTTCGTGGGCGGAGACGACTTCATTGGTGGCGAACCTGATGCACTTGTAGCCCGTCACCTTCCGCGTGAGCCTGATTTCGCCGAGACAGGCCGTGGCGCCGCCGGCTTCGCGCGTGTCGAACTCGTCGATGATGCTCAGCCTGTCCTCGATAATGGGCTCGGTATAATAATCAGCCGCAATTTCCCTGACGTCGACCACGAGGTTTTCGAAATCGATTCCCGTGACCTCGTACTGCTCGCCCGCGTGCTGGTAAACCGCCCCTGGGTGCAGCGAGCCGAGGACCCTTGTTTCCTCGATCTCCTCGATGAGCCTGCCTTCCCGTGTTTCCATCATGCGCATGCGCCTGCTGCCCGACGTTCTGAGTGAAACGTCCCTGGACGGCGAGCCGCCGGCAATCCAGTAGTATTTTTCTCCCGAGAGGTTCGCGCTGCCCTCGGACACGAAGAAATCGAGGATCTCGCGCATCTCGCTGCTTTCCATGCGCGCGAAGCTCTCGCCGACCTCGAAGGGAACCTCGCTGAGGGCGCAGCGCAGGTGGGGGATCATGATCTCCAGGTTGTCGGGGTTGATGTAGCAGGATTCCGGGTTTGCCCTGGTGATGTAATCCGCGTGGTTTACGAGGAACTGGTCGAGGGGCGAGCCGCTCGCGACCAGGACGGCGATCCCCTTTCTCCGGCGCCTTCCGACCCGCCCCACTCTCTGCCACAGCCCGGAAATCGTTCCGGGGTAGCCGGCCATCACCACGGCGTCGAGGCGGCCTATGTCGATGCCGAGCTCCAGCGCGCTCGTGGCAACGACGCATCGAAGCTGCCCCGATTTCAGCTCCTTTTCGATCGAGCGCCTCAGGCCGGGAAGATACCCTCCCCTGTAGCCTTTCACGGCCTCGTTGTCTTCACCGCCGGACCCCTTGCCTGCCTCTGTCTCCTTCAGATCGCTCTTGATGTGGCGCACAAGCATCTCCACGCCGCTTCGCGAGTTGGCAAAGACAATGGTCTGCAGGCCGCCCCGGATGAGTGAAGCGGAAATTTTCGACGTGAGTCTCAGGTAGGATTGGCGCAGGCCGGTGAGCCTGCTCAGAAGCGGCGTGTTGAAGATCTGCAGCACCCTGCCCGGCGAAGGGGCCGTGGACCTCCCGATCAGCTCGAAGTCCAGGCCCGTGAGCGACCTGGCGATCTCGAGCGGGTTGCCGATCGTGGCGCTGGCCGCTATCCAGACCGGGTCGGCGCCGTAGAAATTGAGGATCCTGCGCAGCCGCCGCAGGACGTTGGCCACGTGGCAGCCGAACACGCCCCTGTACTGGTGGATCTCGTCGATCACGATGTATTTGAGAGATGAAAACAGGCCGGCCCAGGCCGTGTGCCTCGGCAGCAGCGAGGCATGGAGCATGTCGGGGTTGGTGATGACGATCCCCCTGCCCCTGCGAAGATACTTTCGCGACTGCTTCGGCGTGTCGCCGTCGTAGGTGACCACGGGCGCCCCCGTGCCCGAAGCCTCGAGCAGCGCCGCGATGGTTTTTTCCTGGTCCCTGCTCAGCGCCTTCGTGGGGAAGAGAAAGATCGCCGCGCCGTCGGGATCCCGGTGCAGGTCGGCGATGACGGGAAGGATGTAGCACAGCGACTTGCCGGACGCGGCCGGCGTGGCCACGACCACGTTTTTCCCGGCCGCGACCGCGTCCAGCGATTGGCGCTGGTGGCTGTAGAGCGAGCCGATGCCCAGGCTCTCCAGGCCGCGGGCAACGCCGGCCGGGACCGCCGGGCCGAGCTCCCTGCACACGGCCTCCGCGGGCTCGATTTCGATGGACGCCGCCAGCAACGGCGCCAGCGACTCGTCTTCAAGCAGATTGAACGGCACGTTGGTTTTTCCAACCGTCGGGTAGGGGAGGCTTTAGCCTCCCGTTCATTCAATAGAATCCAATCGCACCCGATTGAACGGCACGTTGTTGACTATAATACAGCATCAATTAAAATATTGGTAGTTTGTCCGCACCCTGAACACGAAGAGAGGTTTTTCATGGAACATCCATTGAGCCAGGAAGTTCTTCCTGAAAAAGTCGCGAGGGCCACGAGCCCCATGCTGGCGAAGGAGAAGAAAATGGCCGTGGCGGTCGGCGCAATGCCCATGGCCGCGGATGAAAACGTGCTGGCCCTGTACCAGCTGTCCTATGACAATGACAAGGACGTGGCCAGGAAGGCGGGAGACACGCTCCGGTCCATGCCGACCGCGGTTATTGCCGCCGCGGTCGGGAAACTGCCCTATCCCGAGCCCATCGATTGCGTGGCCAAGCTGTTTTTTTCGTCGGGTGAGGTGATTTCGGCCGTCCTGCAAAGCATTGCAACGGACAACGAATCCATTGCCGACATAGCCAAGTTCTGCCCCACCGATGTGGCAGAGTACATCTCCCGCAACCAGCGCAGGCTGGCGGCCTGTCCCCGCATCATCGAGTCGCTGTACCTGAACAAGAAAACGCGCATGAGCACCGTGGACAGGGTCATTTCGTTTGCCATCCGCAACGACATAGCGCTCGACGGCCTTTCAGCGTACAGGGAGATCGCCCAGGTCTACAAGATCGAGAAAAAAGTAAGGCCGGACGCGGACGCGGCCGGGCCCGCCGCGCCCACAAATGAGGAGCTGAGGGCCGACAGCTTTTTTTCCACGGCCTTCTTTTCCGGGATAGACGAAGACAATCGAGCGGAGGTCGATGACGGGGCCGAATTCTCGGCCATGATGCAGAACCAGGGAGGCATTTTTGCGGAGTTCGACGATGGCGCCGGGGGAGGCATGGGAGCCGGCATCTTTGCGGAATTCGACGACGGCAGCCAGGGCGCCGACATGGGTATTTTCGGGGAGTTTGATGAAAACCTGAAGGGCAGGGCCAAGGGCGATGGCGAGGAAGAGGAGGAGCTGGGCGGGTCCCTCGAGATGCGGATATCGCGCATGAGCATCTCGCACAAGATCAGGCTCGCCACGATCGGCACTTCCCAGCACAGGATGATCCTCCTGAACGATGCCAATAAGATGGTTGCGCTCGCGGCGATCAAGAGCCCGGCCATCACCGACCAGGAGGTCGTGCTCTGCTCCCAGAGCCGGTCCGTTTCCGAGGAGATCCTGCGCTTCATCTCGGGCAACCGCGACTACATGAAAAACTATTTCGTCAAGGTGAACATTGTCAGCAATCCCAAGACACCCCTGTCGTCGGCCATGCGCTACCTCACCCACCTCAGGAAGCATGACCTGAAAAACGTGGCCCAGAACAAGAACATCCCCAATTCCCTGCGGACGGCCGCCAAGAACATGATCAAGAAGACCGCGCCCAGGTAATGGAGTGATAATCGCCGTCCGGTTCTTTACAGAATCATTTCAGCCGAGTACAATTTTAAAACTCAACATCTGAATAGGTCGAGAAAGCATTTTGGTGTATTCATCCGACAGGAGCCCGGTCGACGCGCTTTTAAAGCTGAGACAGGAAGTGAAGGCGGGCGAGCTGAGGCCCGTTTATGTTTTCTATATGAAATCCGGCGAGCGGGAAAAGGGGACCGTCGAGTTTCTCGTTTCCATGCTGACCGCCGCCATAGCGGACCGCTTCAAGCGCGACCCCGCTGCAAAGTTCAACATCGACTCATTTAATGCCCCTGAAACGGATATTCACCAGGCGCTGGGCACGGCCAGAACGCTTCCCATGTTCGGCGGCAAGCGGCTGATCATGTTCCGCAGCGCCTCCCCCCTCAATGACAAGGACGCTGAAAAAATCCTGCCTGTCATCGAGAACCCGCCGGATTCGGCGACCATGGTGCTGTCGCTGATGACGTTCAAGCTGCCGGCGAAATTCGTGAAGCGCATTCAGAAAGCGGGGTGCGGCTTCCGCATAACGAGCTTCGGCGATCGAAGCGTGCCAAGGTGGATCAGCGGAATTTTCAGGGAAGAGAATATAAAGATATCCGGCGACGCGGTCGCGACCCTTGCGGACTGCGCCGGGACCGACCTGCAGGCCATCGAGGACGCCAGGGACAAGCTCGTGCTCTACACCATGGGGCGCAAGGGGATCGAATCCACGGACGTGGAAGAGCTGCTCATGAGCAGCCGCAGCGCGGACATCTTCCAGCTGGCCGACGCGCTGTGGGACAGGAATGCCGGCCGCGCGCTCAACGTCCTGGCGCAGCTGGAAGCGAGCAGGACCGATGCGCTTTTCATCAACACGCTGCTGGCCATGCAGATAAGGAGCCTCATCAGGGTCAAGCGGCTCAGCTCCGGCCGGCCCATGAGCCCCGCGGACATGGCTTCGGCGGTCGGAATCAGGGATTTCCTTGCAAGGAAGTACATTGCGAACGTGAGAAAGTTCACGCTCGTTGAGCTGGAAAACGCCCTGGCGGCCTGCGCGCAGATGAACGAGAAGCTGAAATCCTCGAGGATGAACGCTTACAGGATCGTCGAAAAATATGCTTTGAAAATGATATCTTTGCAAGTATAGGGAAATTTGCTACAATGTAATACGAGCGAGGTGAAAAATGGATAGAAAAACTGTTTTTTGTGCTTTATTGCCGGTCATTGCGGCCCTGGGCCTTGGGGCATGCGGTCCGGGACGAGCCGCGGCCGATGCTGACGGGGACGTGGGCGACATGCCGGATGATCAGATCGATGCGCCCGACATACCCGACATAGAGGTTGATGACGATGACGATGACTGCATTTCCAACGACCACGAAGGCAAGGACGATGATGTGGACACGGACAGCGACGGCACGCCGGATTACCTGGACACGGACTCTGACGGGGACACACTCTCCGACGAGATAGAGGCCGGCCGGCCGAACTGCGGCCAGGCGCCCCGCGACAGCGACGGCGACACGATCCCGGATTTTCGCGACGACGACAGCGACGGAAACGGCATACCCGATTCAGTCGAGGGGAACGGCGACCTGGACAGCGACGGCACGCCGGATTTCGCGGATCTCGACAATGACGGGGACGGGGTCAGCGACAGCGTGGAGATCGGGGGAAACCCGTCGTCTCCGCTCGACTCGGACTCCGACTCGATTCCCGATTACCTGGACACGGATTCCGACGGCGACTTCATCGGGGACAGGCACGAGCAGCTGGCAGGCTCTGATATCGACACGGACGGCGACGGGATACCGGACAGGCTGGACGACGACAGCGACGGTGACGGCTGGCTCGATTCCGAGGAGGCGGGCGACGAGAACACGGGCACGGCGCCCGTGGACACGGATGACGACGGAAAAGCCGATTTCCAGGACCGCGACAGCGACGCGGACGGTCTTTCCGACGCGCTGGAGCGGGAGAACGGGACCAACCGCCTCGAGCAGGACACGGACGGGGACGGCGCAAGCGACCTCATCGAGGTGGTCTATGGCTCGGACCCGAACAGCGACGCCGACAGCCCCCGTTCCCACGGCGATTTCGTCTTCGTGGTTCACTACAACGATCCCGAGGATATGCCCGATCCCCCGCTGGAGCCGGAGCCGCCCAGGGACACGCTGGTGTTCTCCACGAACATCCGGCAGGCGGACGTGTTCTTTGCCGTGGACACCACGGCCTCCATGGCGGGCGAGATCGAGAACCTCGTTTCGAGCCTCAGCTCCACCATCATTCCCCAGACACTTCTGGCCATCGACGACGTGTGGTTCGGCGTGGGCGGGTTCGACGATTACCCGGTCGGCGATTACGGGATCGACGGGGACAGGGTTTTTTACCTCGAGCAGAGGATGACCTCATCGTCCACGGACGCCCAGGCGGCCGTGGAAAGGCTAACGACGCACGACGGCAAGGACCTGCCGGAAAGCCAGGTGTCCGCGCTGAACGCGATCGCCGGAGGCAGCGGCCTGTACATCTATCTCGAGCCTCAGGACGCATGCCTTCCCGGGGAGATCGGCTACCCCTGCTTCCGATCGGGAAGCATTCCCATTATCGTTCTCATCACGGATGCCACGTTCCACAACGGGCCCCTGGGAGCCTACCCCTACGATCATGATGTCCTTGGCTTCACCCCGCCGGCCTATACGGAAGCCGTGGACGCGATCAATGGGATCCACGCAAAGGTGATCGGCGTCAACTCCGGGACGAGCGGCCCGGCCCAGCACCTTTACGCCATTGCCACGGACACGGGCACCGTGGACATCAGCCACAACCCGCTCGTGTTCCAGATTGCTTCAACGGGCGCGGGCCTGGGAACCGAGGTCGTCAACGCGATCCGCACGCTCGCCAACCAGGTCCCAATGGAGATTTCCACGGATCCGGAGGATGACATCACCGATTTCCGCTGTCTCGACGAATCGTACGAGCCCACGGCATGCTGCCCCGGCCCCACGCCCTGCACCGGCCACACATCCACCTCGGTCGACGCACCCGGGGAGTTCATCGACAAGATCGTTCCAAACCTGGTCGGCGG
>JBDRLK010000171.1:0-12102 GCA_043813155.1 Pseudomonadota bacterium
CCGTCCTGTGAAAAAAGATCAGCCAGCGCGTCGTCTTGGAAAAAGTCAAGCAGGGGGGGGCGTTCGCCCCGCCGCGGCGGCCCGTAAAGGGCCGCCCTACAGGCCGAAGAGGAATCCGGCTTTCAGGATGAACTCGAACCCGGCGAACCGGGCATCGCCTCCATGTGTCCGGTCCTCTCCCCCGACCACGTAATAGGGCAGGCCGCTGAAATCCACGACTGCGGCAACGCGCGGCTTGAAGAAATAGTGAAGGTAGAACGTGAGCCCCAGCCCGTAAAGCGACTTGTTCACCGTGTCGTCCATCCACAGGTAACGGTACTGGATGATGGCGCCAGCGGAAAAAAGAAGCCTGTTCGAGACCGTGCGAACCTGGCGCACGGTCAGCATGAGCTCAACGATGACCGCGTCTCCTCCGCCGAGCCGGCCCTTGCCGCCGAGCCACTCGTAGCCCAGGGCCAGCCTTAGAAGAATACGCTTCAGCGCGAAGATGTGGAGGCCGGCAAGGACGGAGGCGCCGCTTCCCACGCCCCAGGATTCACTGGTCATGTGCCCGGACAGCAGGAGCTCGATACCGTGTTTGTGCTTCGTCACATCGTAACTCTCTTTGCTTAATGCGAGGGGTTTCTGTTTCTCGGGTTTCTGCAGGCCGCCGCCTTCGGCCGCCTTCTCCTCGGGGCCGACGAAGGCCTGCACCTTGGCCTCGATCTCTTTCTCGTCCTCGAGAGAGCTTACGCGCTCCAGGTATTTTCGGTAGAGCCTGCCGGCCTTTTCGAGCTGCCCCATCTGCTTGTAGCACAGGGCCATCTTCTTCTGCAGGTCCGGCACCTGGTAGAGGTTTTCAGCCTGCTGATACTTGATCACGGCCTGCCCGTATTGGCCCAGGCCGAAGGCCGTGTCGGCCTCCTTCACGAGCTGCTCGTAGCGTATTTCAATGAGGCTCTTGTGCTTGGAAAGGTCTTCGGGCTGCGCGTCAACGCCTTGCACGCGACAGACCAATGCCAGCACACCAATGTACCCTATGGTCGGTATTCTCCTCATCCGGCAACCTTGCTTCCCCTGATGTGAATTGTCCTTTATTTCAAAACAGATTGCAAGATCGAACCTGCGCCAGCGTCGCCCGGCGCGCCTGCCTGCCCCTTCGCTCTTTCCTTGACGAACAAAAAAAGTGGCTTTATAATCCCTGTGTTTCGGTGAAAACGTTGAATATCAAGCGACGGTTGAATGCGTGGCGCGGCAGGACAGGCGTGCCGGGTGTACTGAACATGGTTCGCCTGTTCGTGGCAAGATGGAAGGTCTCGAGAACGGCGTGGAATCCACGCCGGCCTACTTCATCGACGGCCGCTTCTACCAGGGTGAGGTTGAATTCGAGGAGCTCGTGGACGTCATAGAAGAGATGGTCGATCGATCTTCGGGTTTGATCCATGAGCAATAAACGGGAAGAGCCATGAGCTTGTTGACCGTGTCGGGCGCGATCGTGCTGGGACTGCTGTTCGGCTTTGCCCTGCAGCGGGGAAGCTTCTGCGGGTCCTCCCTCTTGAGCTCCGTGATACTCTTCAAGGATTCCAGGGGGCTCGTCGCCATCCTGGTGGCTGTTCTCGTTTCCATGGCGGGTTTTGCCTTCCTCGCTCACATGGGCTGGGTGGTGCCGAATCCCAATCCCATGAGGCTGCTCTCCGCCGTGGTCGGCGGCCTGGTGTTCGGCACGGGCATGGTCCTTGCCGGTGGATGCATCTCCGGGACGCTCTACAAGGCCGGGGAGGGCAGGCTGACATCCATGCTGGCCCTCGCCGCCGTCGGTGTCGGGTCGAGCATGGTCGACGGCGGTGTGCTTGCTCCTGTGAAAAAGGCGCTTGTGCGCGCGACCGGGGATATTCAATGGTCTGCGGGGCTCGATGAGGCTTTCGGCCTGTCGTACGCCACCCTCGCAGCCGTCCTCGGCGCAGCGGGTCTGCTGGCGGTCCTGGCCGTGTGCTTCGCAAGGCGCCGGCCGGACAGGCCAAAAGTCCCGCTGGACGGCAGGAAGCTGGTTTCGGGCGGCTGGTCACCGATCACGGCCGGCGTCGCCGTGGGGATACTGGGCTGGTTCGCGTACCTGTTGTCGAGCGCTGCCGGCCGCAACTACCCGCTCGGCGCGCACGGGGGAGTCAAGGGGGCCTTCTCCCTGCTGGTCGGCGGAAAGTTTTCAGGGTCGGTGTGGATGATCCTCATGGTCGGTGGAATCATCGTGGGTTCCGCGATCTCAGCCCGCATGCGGGGGGACCTGAAGCTCCGGTCGGCGGATGCGGGCACTCTTCTTTTTGCCCTGCTGGGCGGGGTGCTGCTCGGGATAGGAACGGCCCTGGGCAGGGGGTGCTTCATCGGCAATACCGTAAGCGGGCTGGCCCTGCTGAGCCTGCACTCCGCCATATTCACGGTTTGCATGATCGCGGCGAACTTCGCGACCACCATCCTTTATCTCAGGGGCGTGAAGTGATAGCATGATATCAAGCATGCAGAAGATCATAATCATCGTGTTGCTGCTGGCTGCCTGGACCCTGCCTTCCCTTGCCTGTGATGGAACTCCGCCCGAGCTGGTCAACAAGGATGATCAGAATCACGACTACGAGCTCGTGTGCGGCAAGACGACCGAGAAGAAGACCATCGCCGCCAAATCCAGCCAGTCGCTCGAGAACAAGTCGGGGTGCAAGCTCAAGCTGGGCGACAACAAGGCGGCCAGGCTCTACACCGAGATGGTCTGCACCATCAAGGACGCCAAGCTCTCCTGCGAGCTCCTGTAAGGACGGGATCAGTCCACGCACCTCTCATCGGTCGCCCGGGCTGCCATGCTGGTCCAGCCAGTCCAGCATGGTCTTGATGCTGCCGGTTGCAAGGGCGATGCACGTGTCGGCCGCCCCATAGTAGATGTTGAGCGTGTCGCCGTCCGGACCGACCGTGTGGCCGCAGGGGAAGACCACGTTGTCGACGTCGCCCCGTCGCTCATAGGGCGCCTCGGGGCCGAACATCCACGGGTCGCCGCGGACCAGGCATCTCTCGGGGGCCTCGCGGTCCAACAGCGCCAACCCGAGGCGGTACAGAGACCCGGCCGCACTCTGCCTCACGCCGTGGTAGATAAGCAGCCAGCCTCGTTCGGTCTCTATGGGCGGGGTGGAAAGGCCGATCTTGTTGGCGTCCCACCAGGAGCCCTTGCGTGCGGCCAGGACAAGCTTGTGGCTTCCCCAGTGGCGCAGGTCGGGCGAAAACGAAAGCCAGATGTGCGCTCCCGTCGTACCGACGGGTCGATGAAGCAGCGCCCAGTACTCGCCGATGCGCCGGGGGAACAAGGCGGCGTCCTTGTCCTCGGGAGTCATGACGGTTCCGATACGTTCAAAGGTCTTGAAGTCGGCCGTCATGGCCAGCGATACGCCCGGGCCGCCCCGCGCGTACGCCGTGTAGGCGACAACGTACTTCTTGAGCTCGTCGACATAGGTGATGCGCGGGTCCTCGATGCCCCAGACTTCTTCCGGGTACCCGTCGACATCCGGGACGAAGGTCGGGCGCTCGTCGATCTGCCAGCCGTCCACCCCGTTGTGCGACCTGGCCGCGCACAGGTGCGAATGCCCCCTGAGGTCCTCCACGCGGCACAGCAACAGCGTCGTGCCGTCGTGCATGAGGATGGCCCCGGGGTTAAAGACGGTGTTGACCGGGTACGGCCAGTTCTCGCGGGTCAATATCGGGTTGCCCGGGTGGCGGATGAACAGCGGATGGTGCACTGGAACGTTCATGGTTCAACTCTCCCTAATGATGTTCTCGGCCAGGCGCATCTCGACCAGCGACAGCAGAAACGCCAGCGTGGACTCTCCCCCCTGGTTGCGGTTGACCCGGTCGGGGTGCAGGCCGTCGCGGCAGCCACCGGTCGTGGAGTCATAGACCGGTGTGCGAAGATCGTTGCGGCCGATGAACCAGTCGAAGGCTCGCTGGGCCTCTTTTCGCCAGCGCTCATCGCCCGTCATGCCGTTCGCCTCAAGGCATGCGGAGATCATCGCGTGTACATCAACGGGCTGCTGGTCGAACCGGGCCATCTGTCCCCCCCTCGTGTAGAAACCGTTGGAGCCCACGGGGGCGAAGCACCCGTCGGCCGAGGTCTGTATTCGGACAAGCCAGTCCAGCGACCGCAGGGCGATGTCGCGCATGTCGCCGCGATTCATCCACTGGCCGCACAGCAGAAGTGCGTGCGACAGCTTGGCGTTGTCGTAGCTCAGCGACTCTTCGAACCACAGCCAGTCGTCGCCGGCAACCCGGTTGTACAAAGCCATCAACCGATCGGCAAGCTCGCTCCGCACGTTGAGGACGACAAGATCGCCCGAGAGCTTCCGCAGGTACTCGTGGATGGCGATAAGCCCGAAAGCCCATGCCCTTGGCGACTTGAAGTCCAGCAGGCTCTGCAGCGAGACCTCGAACAGCCGGCTGGCCATGCCGCGAAGCCCCTCGTTCGCCGTGCGCCCAAGAACCGTTCCAAGCGCCCACAACGCCCGGCCATGGCTGTCCTCTGAACCGACGTCCTCAAGCCAGCGCCTGCTGAAGGACAGGAAGTTGCGGTACCGGCCCGCGGTCAAGTCCAGCGCGTCGGCCAGGAACGACAGGTACCGCCCGGCATACCCCATCTGGACGAGCGTGTCGTCGCCGGAGGCCTCCAGGAGCACGGCCAGGACGACCGCCCTGGCGTTGTCGTCGGTGGTGTAACCGTGAGTGCGGTCGGCGATGTCGAAGATGGCGTGCTGGAACAGCCCGGTGTCATCGGTCATCCGCAGCAGGTGCGCGAGGTTCAACGGGGGCAGCACCTCCGATCGCCTGGCTTTCTGCCGGCTGGAAGCTTCGGTGCCGGCGGGCCGACGATCGACCGTCCGCGACTGCGTGAAGCTCTCCATGTAGACCTGCGCGACCCTGGGCCAGACCATGGCCCTGCCCATCATGTAGGCCTGCTTGCGCATGGCGTGCCTGCGCAAATCATCGGCCAGAAGCTCGATCAGCGCCGAAGCGATGGCCCGTGCGTCGCGGAACGGCACCAGCACGCCGCGGTCTTCGGCCAGAAGCTCCTGGGCGTACCAGTAGGGCGTCGAGATAACCGCCTTGCCCATGCCGGATGCATACGCCAGCGTGCCCGAGGTGATCTGTGACTCGCTAAGATACGGCGTAATGTAGACGTCGGCCGCACCAAGGAACTCGATGAGCTCCTCCTTGCTCACGAACCGATCGTAGAAGACCAGATGGTCCTCGACCTTCCGCTCGCGGGCAAGCCGGGCAAGCGACAGCCGGTAGGCCTCCCCTTCGCGACGCCTCAGATGCGGGTGCGTCGCCCCGACCACCATGTAGATCGCGTTGGGGTGGCTGGCCACCACCTCGGGCAAGGCCTCTATGGCGTACTCGATGCCCTTGCTGGGAGACAGCAGGCCGAACGTCATGATCACCGTCCTGCCTTCGACGGCGAACTTGTCTTTGTAGAAGTTCGGGTCCACAAACGGTGCGTCGGGTATACCGTGGTGGATCAGGTCGATTTTCGCAGCCGGAACGGCATAGATCGATTGCAGGAACTCCACTCCCCGCTGGCTCATGACGACGAGCCGGCTGCTCAGCGCCGTCAGCTCGTCCATCACGCGGCGCTGGAAGTCATCGGGCTCACGGAGGACCGTGTGCAGCGTGGTCACCACCGGCATTCGCAGGTCGCGCAGCAGGGCAAGGAGGTGGCTCCCGGCAGGTCCGCCAAAAAGCCCGAACTCGTGCTGGATGCTCACGAGGTCGACATTGTTGATGTTCAGGAAGTCGGCCGCCCTGCGGTAGGAGGTGATGTCGTTCTCGATGATCTCGAATCGCACCGATGAGGGGTACTGGTAGGCGTTTCGTACGTCCGTCATTGCGACGGAGAAGAGCTCCACCTGCCTGTAAAGCGCCCCGAGCGATTCGGCCAGGTCGGCGGTGTAGGTTGCAATCCCGCACTGCCTGGGCAGGGAGCTGCTCACAAACCCGATACGCTTGGGCAACACAAAGGCCCTTGAATCCAACACCTGTCTTGTTCCCTTCCTGCCCGGCCGCCGGGAACATGGCCATCACCAAACCCCTGCGGCGCGAACAAATAAATTGCCATAATATCATAGAAAAAGCCTTTTAGCACCTTGAATGCCATTATCTGCTTCCGGTGCGGGTCCGCAGGCCGCAAGAGCAAGCATGGAAAGCATGAAGAAAAGACTGCGCCGGGATGAGTTGTTTGCCATTGAATTCTCCCTCAGTGAATTGTAGCTGCATGCCCTTGGCGTGCCCGAATCAAGGCGCGCCGGGGGCGCGCAGCACCACGTGCTTTACCCGAACGTTGTTTTCAGCCTCTGCCGCCTCCTGAACCGGTCGAGGGCCAGGCGGATGAGCCTGTCGATCAGTTTCGGGTAGGCCAGGCCGCTGGCCTCCCACAGCTTCGGGTACATGCTGATGCCGGTAAAGCCGGGGATCGTGTTGACCTCGTTGACGAGGACCTCGCTGCCGCCGCGCAGGAACATGTCCACGCGCGACATGCCCTCGCAGCCAAGCGCCCTGTAGGTCGCAATCGCAACCTTCTTGACCTTGCGCACCACGCTCGCCGAGAGCTTTGCCGGCACGTCCAGCCGCGCGCCCTGCCTGTCCAGGTATTTTGCCTCGTAGGAATAGAACTCGTGGATCGGGATGATCTCTCCGGGCACCGACGCCGCGGGCTTTTCGTTTCCCAGCACGCTGCACTCGATCTCGCGGCCGTCTATGAACTCCTCGACGATGATCTTGTCGTCGTAACGAAACGCCTCTTTCACCGCGGCCTCGAACTGCTTTTTCGTGGCAGCCTTGCTGATGCCGACGGATGAGCCCAGGTTCGCGGGTTTTATGAAAAGGGGCAGCCCGAGCCTGCGGCGCACCTTTCCGAAACTGATCTCGTCCGCGGCCCAGCGGTAGAACACGAAAAAGTCGGCGATGGGGATGCCGGCGTCCCTGAGAAGGCGCTTCATCACGTCCTTGTCCATGCCCGCGGCCGACCCGAACACGCCGGCGCCCACAAAGGGAATCGAGGCCATGGCCAGCTGGCCCTGGACCGTGCCGTCCTCGCCGAAGGGGCCGTGAAGAACCGGGAAGACCACGTCCAGGGTGATGGGCCGCCTCTTGTTGCCGCCGGACAGGAAAACGAGCCTGCCCTGTCCCTCCCTTGCTCCGGGCACGAGCGTGACGCGGCCGGCCGGCTTCCCGAGCGCGATGCGCTCCGGGTCGGCGGCATTGACAAGAAACTTGCGTTTCTCGAAGAGGTGCCAGTGGCCCTTCTTGTCAATGCCGATGATGACGGCCCTGTACTTCTTTCCGTCAATGGCGCTGATGATGCTGCCGGCGGACTGGAGAGAAACTTCATGCTCCGCCGACTTGCCCCCGCACAGAATCCCGACCGTGATCTTGCGTTTCATTGTGGTCGACTCCTGGTTGTTTATCCACTCTAATATGATTTCTGCGATCCCTCGGCTTCATTCTGATCGCTGCCTTCGGGATGACACGAAACGTATCAGCGGGGCTAAAAGCCCCGCACTACGATCCCATCACAGCAAATCGAGCTGGCAGGGCACCCTGCGGCCGCCCAGAAGCAGGAAGGGCGCCGCCCTGGCCACGATGGCGCCCGCCTTTGCCAGCGCCTCGGTGCCGCGAATGCCGGCCTCCCTGCGGATCTTCACGATCCTGGCCGCGGTCACCGGCCCGATGCCCGGGACGCGCAGGAGAAGCTCGAGCGGGGCGCTGTTGATCTCCACCGGAAAAAGATCCATCCGGGATTTTGCCCAGGTGGTCTTGGGGTCCTCGTCCTCCCTGATGTTCCCCTGGTCGTTGAAAACAATCTCGTCGAAGCAGAACCCGTATTTCCTGAGCAGGAAGTCGGTCTGGTAGAGCCTGTGCTCCCGCGTCAGGGAGCAGGCAGGCGCGCCCTCCAGGGGCGTATCCGGGACCGGCTGAAATGCGCTGTAATACACGCGCCGCGCGTCCATGTTGCCGTAAAGCAGGTCCGCGGTCTTCACAAGGTCCCTGTCCGACTCGCCTGCCGCGCCCACCATGAACTGGGTGGTGAACCCAGACGGCGCCCAGAAGCCGGACGCGGTTTGCGCGTACTTGCGGATCCAGCGAAGCGGTTTCGCTATCTCGTCCGGGTCCTTGCCCGGCGCGATGGCGTGAAGGAACTTCCTGTCCGGGACCTCGAGGTTGATGCTGAGACGCGTGGCGAGCCGCCCCGCCCGCTCCACCTGCGCCTCCTGCGCGCCCGGAAGGATTTTAAGATGGAGGTAGCCGCGGTAGGCGTGCTTTCGCCTGAGAATCTCGGACGTGGCGATCATCCTGTCCATGATCTTCACCGCGCTGCCCGACACGGCGGAGCTGAGAAACAGGCCCATGACCGTGCCCTTGCGAAAGAGCTCCATGAAGCCGGCGGCCAGCTCTTTCGGCGCGAACGTGACGCGCCGAAAATCCCTGCCGCAGCGGTTTTCGCAGTACTTGCAGTCTTTCTCGCACACGTTGGTGAGAAGAACCTTGAGGATCGGCGAGGTCCTGCCGCCGGGAAGAACGGCCGGGTAGACCCACCTGTCCAGGGGGCTGCGCCGGCGGCCCGTGGGCGGCCCGCAGGCGCAGGAAAGATCGTAGCGCGCTCCCCCGCCGAGAATCTCGAGCTTTTTCTCGAACTCCATCTTCCTCGCTGGGCCAAGCCTGTATCTGGCACGCCGAGGGCGTGCAGCACCATAAATCGACAGCCTCGGCCGGATTCTATTTTACTCTGCCGATCACCACCCTGTCCGGGTCGATGACCCGGCGCAGAAGCGTCAGCTCCTCGTCTTTCGGCGGCCCCAGCTCTTCGAGCTTGTCCGCCACGATGGGCTCGAAGGACATGGTGTCCAGCACCTCCCGGGTCGATACGCCGCGTCGAACCGCGATGAGGCGCATCCTTCGCTCTCCGGGGGGGAAATCGAACATGGCCTTGGACGAGATCACTCTGAACGGCCCGGTTTCAGCCGGGAGCCCGGCGTTTTCGCGGGCCGACTCTGTCCCGTCCAGGTAGCCCGGCGACGTGATAAAGTCGATCTTCGGCAGGAAGCGCCGCTTTTCGTGGTTCATGAGGATCACGGTCTTCCAGCACAGGCTGGCCACCTCGTTCCCGCCGCCCGAGCCCGTGAACCGCTTGCCCGGCCGCTCGTAGGTCCCGCCGATCATCGTGGAATTGATGTTTCCGAAGGGATCGATCTGCGCCGCGCCGAGCATGCCGTAATCGATGAACCCGGCCGAGGCGTTGAAGATCATCCAGTTCATGGTCGTCCACTGGTAGGACCTGTAGGAGTTTCGCGAGTCGGCCATCATGTTTCTTCGAAAGGGCGTTGCCACCTCGGGGCCGATGGCCCCGTACTCGTAGACCTGAACGATGTCCGGCGCATAGAGGCTCTGGGCAAGGATGATGGCGATCTGGGGTATGCCGTACCCGACGAACACCGTGCTCTGGTCCTCCACCATTCTCGCGGCCTGGCATATCATGTACTCGACATTCGTGTATTGCTCGCTCATGGATGATAGCCCTCCCGGATCGTTTCGATCTCTTTGAGCTTCATCAGCTTTTCAATGCCTATGAGCTCCAGGTATTCGTTGTGGTTTTTCACGCCGAACACGTACTTGTCGAGGTACTTTTTCATGTCCTCGTCGGTCTGGGCCGAGAAGAACTCGTCCAGGTTCCCGGCGTCATAGGCATACCAGCCCGGGCACGTGCCCGGATGGCCGCCCCAGGGCGCCACCACGACCGCGTCCGTGACATAGTAGGGTATGGTCGTCAGCCCGGGGTTGCGCTTGATCTCTTCCGTCGGTATGAGCTCTTCCGTGGACAGGATCACGCGCCGCGATGCCATGGCCGTCTCAACGGGCGTGATGCTTGGGCCGAACACCCTGGCGTTGCCGTACTTGTCGCACTGGTTGACATGGATGATGGCCGCGTCGGGGAAAACAGCCGGAACGAGCGTGACCGTCTTTTGCGTGAACGGGTCCTTGACCATCTTGGCGCCCGAATGCTTGAACGTGTCCGTGCCGCCCAGGGCTCTCGTGGGAAGGTAGGGCACGCCCATGGCCCCGGCCAGGTGCCGCAGGGCCAGCGTCCCGTTCGACCAGTCCACGGTTTTGACCCTTCCCTCCTCGATGGCCCGGAAAAGCGGCCTGCCCAGGCCGGCAAAGCCCACGTCGATCTTGCTCACGCACCCCCCCCCCACGAGGAGGGAGGTGTCCAGGAGCGTGAACTTGGCGGCTATCCACAAATCCTTTTTTCGCTGCCGCACGATCTCCCGCTCGAGGCTCATGGGGCCGCGCACCATGCTGCTCAGGTCATAGCTGATGTAGTCGCCGTCATGGACAAAGCTGGAAACAGCCTCCTGCTCGCTCATGACCTTGTCCTTGAGCTTTCGGGTTTTATTCTCCCGCTTCCACCGGCGCACTTCGTCGATGTCCCATAATCGGACCTCGCCTTCTCCTGATGCTAAAACATCCATGGGGCCTCCTGATAAACGGCTATCGGCTGTCGGCTTTCAGCTCAGCGGGGCTGAAGCCCCCGCATTACCCGGTTCTACAAATGATTTTTTTATCATATTAATTTCTTGCGGTCATTATTCAAGAGGTTTTTCAGGAAACTTTTTTCCGTGCTGCCGCGATAACAGTACTGTGTTGACTTGACCGTGAAATCATGGTTAATAGATTAGTGAACAATATTATAAACCCGGTAGGCGCAAGCTTCAGCTTGCGCTATCATGGAAAGCCCTACGCAGGCTAAAGCCTGCGGCTACCGGAAAGGAGTGCAAGAATGTCTGCCGGATTAAACAAGGTCATACTCATCGGCCGCCTGGGAACGGACCCCGAGCTGCGCCACACGCAAAGCAACCAGCCCCTGGCCAGGATGAGAATAGCGACAACGGAAGTTTACAATGACCGCAGCGGCCAGCGCCAGGAGAACACGGAGTGGCACACCGTGGTTTCCTGGGGCAGGAGCGCCGAGGTTGTTTCCAGGTACCTCAAAAAAGGAAGGCAGGTGTACGTGGAGGGCAGGCTCCAGACACGCAAGTGGCAGGACAAGGAGGGCAGGGACCGCTGGACAACGGAAGTCATTGCCCAGAAGGTCCTGTTCCTCGGCGGAAAGGGCGACTCGGTGGACTCGCCCATGGACGAGAGCGGACCGCCGCCCGGAGGGGGCGACGACGTCCAGGATCCCTTTGCCTCGGATTTCGACAGCTCCGGCGGGGACAAGCCCTCGTCCGACGACGACCTTCCGTTCTAGGCAAGAAACCGTTTCCTTCTTGCCTCTGTAGCTGCGGGCCCTTGGCCCGCCCCAAACACGAATCGATGACATGGCACGCCGAGGGCGTGCAGCTACAATTTACCTTACAGGAGTTCTACTTAATTTAATGGACGAACAGGACTATGTATGGTATATAAAGGGCTATAATGCGAGGAAAATTTATCATCTTTCTGTTTCTTTGCCTGCCGGCATGGTTCAGTGCCGGCTGCGGTGACACGTCCTGCTCGCAGGACACGGACTGCAAGCTTCCCCGGGTATGCGTCAACTCGGTCTGCGTGGACAAGTATGCCGTGGATGTTTCCGTGGACTTTATTGCCGAGCTCGACATGGCTGCGGAAACGGACGGGGAGACGGACATCGACGGCTTCGAGATGCCCGAAACCGACGGCCTCGACGTTCCCGTGGAAGACGTGGCCACCGAGGATGTGCCCACGGAATGCACGCCCTCGGCGACCCTGCCGCGGGTCATTCTCGGCACGGACACGGACAGCGGTGAAGACGAGCACGCGGAGATCATCACGCTCACGAACGGCAAGTTCTTCCTGCTGGGAAGAAAGATCCTTGACGGCGGCACGTCCGCCAAGCTGACCGTCGTCGAGGTCACGACGGCCGGGACGCGCGGAGCGGAGCCCATCGACATCCTGGGCACCACAACCCTGCCGTCCTACCACCCCTTCCTGCCTGTTTCAGACGGCATGGGTGTCTTTTTCAAAGACCTGGCCGGAATTGCGCATGAGAGGATCGTGTTCATCATGCGCAATCACGCCGGTGCA
>JBDRLK010000172.1:0-5915 GCA_043813155.1 Pseudomonadota bacterium
CGGGCGCGTGCGCGGCCTCCTGCAGCGGCAGCTCGGCGCCGGACGGAATGAACGGATGCGCGAGCGCCTGCTCCTGCACGGAGTGCTGACGCGCGCCGCTCCGGGGAAGGCTCGCTCGAAAGGCCCCGCCTTCCTATACTACTATCCAGCAGCTTCTTGTTTTTATCGAAGGTTTTTAGCGTTCAGCTGTCAGCAATCAGCTTTCAGCCAGAATCTTATAGCTGACCGCTGATCGCTGACAGCTTTTTGGCTGCGGCCGAAGGCCGCGCTGTGTTATGAGGCATATAGGCACACCGATGCAGGAAGAATGAAGGCTGGATGGAAACTAAGTTCATCTTAACACCGGTAACGGCGCTGCTCATGGCCATGGGGGGCGCCATGCTGTTTTTCTGGGTCTCCTCCGGCAGGCCCCTGTACTCGCCGGGCATGGCCAGGCAGGCGCAGGGATTCCAGGCCCTGGTCAACCCCGAGCACCGCGTGCAGTATGAGAAGGATTACTGGGACGTTGCGGATGGCATCAAGCTCTATCATTTTCCCGACGGCGACGGTGAGACCGTTCTCGTCGTCCACGGCGGGCCGGGATTTCCCGTTCACAAGCCGTGGAAGGGCCTGAGCCTCCTCAACGAGAGCCACACGTTCCAATATTACCACCAGCGCGGATGCGGCAAGTCCTCGCATCCCGTGGATACGTTCTCTCCCCGCAACTACACCAAGAACGTGCTGGCCCTCAATGCCATTCTCGGGCTCGGGCAGCACATCTCCGACATCGAGCGCATCAGGAAAATCCTTGGGCAGGAGAAGATCATCATCATCGGGCATTCCTTCGGGGGCTTTCTGGCGTCCCTGTACGCGGCGGAATGGCCGGAGCACGTCAAGGCGCTGGTCCTGGTATCGCCGGCCGCGGTGCTCAAGATGCCCTCGGAGGGCAACCTGTTCGAGGAGATAAAAAAGGACATGTCGCCGGGCATGCAGAAGGAATACGAGGAGTTCCTGGACCGCTATTTCGACTACAAGGATATCTTCACCAAGAACGAGAAAGACCTGTCCGAGATCAACAGGGAGTTTCTCAAGTATTTCAAGGCTGTTCTTGCCTCCAACGGGCAAGGAATCCCTTTCGAGAAATCGGACATTAAAATCGCCGGCAACGGCGGTTGGATGGTTCACGGCGTATACATGTCCATGGGCAACAAGCACGACTATCGCGATGCCCTGAAAGTGGTGGATGCCCCGGTGCTCATCCTGCACGGTGAAAACGATATCACGCCCCTGAAAGGCAGCAGGAGCTACAAGAAGCTCCTGTCCAACTCCAGGCTGCGCGTCATCAAGGGCGCCGGCCACTTTTCCTTCGAAGAGCAGCCCGAAGCCTTTGCCGAGGCCGTCGGAAAATTCCTGGCTTCCGTCGAGGCCAACTGAAAGCCGGTCCCATGAATGTTATCAGGATCTCTGCTGCCGCCCTGCTGGTTGCCTGCGCGGGCTGCGCCGGTAACAGGCCCCTCATAGAAGTGGGTGACGTGAACGCGGAAAAGAAGGTCCTCATCGCGGTCAAGAAAACCGACTTTAAAAGCAAGGTGATCGACAGGGTCGCCCGCACGCTCGAAAAGGAGAGCTATTACATAAAGGTGGT
This sequence comes from Pseudomonadota bacterium, assembly GCA_043813155.1. GTDB lineage: Bacteria > Myxococcota_A > Polyangia > DRWM01 > DRWM01 > JBDRLK01. The sequence goes on from JBDRLK010000172.1 coordinate 1,625, forward strand.
CGGACTGGACGAGCTGGACTACGACGAAGCCCAGGCCTACGGCGCGATCGTAATTTTCAACTCGCGCATGGTCGGCAGGATGAATCCCAGGGTATACGGTTTTTTAAAAAAGGGTGAGAAGAACCCAAAGGTCATCGTGTTCACCACGGTCGCCAATGAAAAACGGTCGAACAAGGTCAAGGTGGACATCATCACGTCCGCGTCCAAGCCCCACAGGGTGGAAGAAAAATCCGACGAGCTCATCGCGCTGATCAGAAAAAGATTTTAACCGGGTCCGCGCGCATCCTGTTGACGCACCCGGCAAAGCGAGATAGCTTTTTTTTCCCATGCCGAGAGCAATCGTAACCTATGCCCGCGGGTGGCAGGCGCTCGCAGTGGTCCGAAGCCTGGGCAAGCAGGGGCAGGATAGACGAGGACGGCACATCCTACCTCTTCCTCTACGTCATCGCCGCCCTTGTCTTCCGGCAAAGGAAGAAACACCTGCCGATGGGGGGTAGGGGCGGCTTCAGCCGCCCGTGTAGCTGCACGCCCTCGGCGTGTCCGAAAGAACAACGGGAGGTTAAAGCCTCCCCTACCCCCAAGGTGTAAAGTCGTGGGAGGCTAAAGCCTCCCCTACCCGGTAAATTTCAGGCAATCTAATGTTCAACTCCGGCGTGATGTTTCGCATGGTAGACGGCAGCCTGTTTCACGAAAGCCTCGAACACGGCGAGCGCTGCGCTGTCCTCCAGGGCCAGGAGCTCCGGGTGCCACTGGATGCTGATGCCATGCGTCAGTGTATCAGGGAAAGGTCACGATCATCGGGGTTTCATACCAGGCCGTGCCGTCGCCGAGCTGGCCGTAGTCGCTCCTTCCCCAGCAGTACAGCTCGCCGCCGGTCTTGACCGCGCAGGTGTGCTCATAGCCCGCTGCGACCTCACTCCAGTCCGTTTCGAACCCGACGGGAAAGGGCGTCCCCACGGTCGTCTCCGTGCCGCTTCCGGCCTGGCCGTAGCCGTTTCTTCCCCAGCAGTAAAGTCTGTGGCCGTTCTTGATCCCGCAGACATGGTCGTTGCCCGAGCCAATGGCGAACCAGTCCATATCCGTTCCAACCTGCTGGGGCGCGTTTCTTTCCGTCATCCCCCCGTCCCCGAGCTGGGAGTAGTGGTTGTACCCCCAGCAGTAAAGCTGCCCTGTTGTTTTCAGCGCGCAGGCGTGATTCTCGCCGGCCGCGACAACACCCCAGCCCGTGTCCGATCCAACCTGCGTGGGAACAAGCCTGTCATCATTTGTGCTGTCCCCGAGCTGGCCGTTTGTATTGGCCCCCCAGCAGTACAGCGTATAATCGGTTTTTGTGGCACACGTATGGTATCTTCCGGCCGCGACCTCCAGCCAGTCCGTGTCCTCGCCGATCCTGAGCGGCGTTGCCTGTTCAATAATCGAGTCGTTCCCTACCTGGCCCCTGTTGTTCCCCCCCCAGCAATACAGCTCGCCACTGGTTTTTACACCGCAGGTGTGAACTTCCCCTCCCTCCACCGCTCTCCAGTCCGTGTCCGCGCCGACCTGCAGCGGTGCCGCGGTCATGGGTATGTCTTCGATCCCGAGCCTGCCGAAACTGTTGCTTCCCCAGCAGTACAGGCTGCCATCGCTGATCGCGCACATATGCTCGTCGCCGGCCGCGGCCATCGACCAGTTCGTCAGTTCCGACACAACGGGCAGTATGGTCTTCCGGCCGATAAACTGTATGCCGTTTCCCATCTGCCCATAGCTGTTGGCTCCGGTCGTGTTGGCCGTGCCGCCCTTCAGGGCAATGGTAACGTTCGCGTCCGCGGCAACGGTAGTCCAGCCTGTCTCGCCGCCCACGCGCGCGGGGAAACTCTTGTTCCCCGCAACGCCCTGGCCGGCCTGCCCCCTGTTGTTGAGCCCCCAGCAGTAGACATCCCCGCCTGCTCTGGCGGCGCACGTGAAATTCTGCCCGCCTGCCGCGCCCTGCCAGTCCGCATCGGCAGTGATCTGCGTTAACAAGATGCACTCCTCATTATCCCCATAAAAGCCGTCGCCGATCTGGCCGTACCGGTTGGTGCCTGCGCACTCCAGCTTCCCCTCCGTGGTCACGCCGCAGGTGTGCCGCTCTCCCAGCGACACGTCGATCCAGCTGTCATCGCTATACACGGCGGTAGGCACATGCTTGTCACCCGAGATCTGGGTACCCAGCTGGCGCTTACTATTGTTCCCCCAGCAGAACATTCCGCCGCCCGCCTTGATCGCGCAGGTGTGCCCGTACGTTGTTCCAAAGAACCCCCCCGATCTCACGAGCCGCCAGTCGGAATCGGTCCCGACCCGTGTGGGCACATTCTTCCCCACGGTCGTGTCGTCCCCGAGCTCGCCCGTCGCGTTGCTTCCCCAGCAATACAGCTCGCCGCCTTCCCTGACGCCGCACGTGTGAAGACCGCCCGCGCCAACGTCGGTCCAGTCATAATCGAAGGCGACCGGCCAGGGCGCGTTTCTCGTCTCCGTGTCCGTGCCTTCGCCGAGCTGACCGTTCATGTTCATCCCCCAGCACAGCAGCTTGTTGTCGGCCGCAATCGCGCAGGCATGGTAGTAACCGGCCGTCACGGCCAGCCACCCGCCTGCAGGGTCGACGCGCCCGGGCTCAGACTGACTGTTATAGGACCCTAACCCGAGCTGTCCGCTCCCGTTCGAGCCCCAGCAGTACAGGTTGCCGCCGGTCTTGACCCCGCACGTGAACATGCCGCCCGCCGAGACGCTTTTCCAGTCACTGTCCGTTCCCACCTGCACGGGCGAGGCTTTCAGGATTTCCGTGCCGTCGCCGAGCTGGCCATAGTCGTTCCTGCCCCAGCACCAGAGCGTTCCATCTGACTTTACAAAGCAGGCGTGGTCGCCGCCCGCCGATATCTTTTCCAATGGCGCCTCGCACTCGAAGCCGTCTTCGCACTCGTACGGCTCATCTTCGGACCCGGCGTTCTCGGAAACATCCATGTCTTCCATGGCATCCATGTCTTCGACCTCTTCCACCATGTCGAGCTCTTCGGCGACTTCGGCGGCTGTCTCCTCTTCCTCTATGGGATCCGGCCCGGGGTCTTCGACCAAATCCTCCGTAAAATCCCCCGGCACATCTCCGGCTTCGTCCTCGTCAAGGTCCTCAACAGGATCTTCAACAGGGTCCTCGACCGGCTCCGCCGGCGTTTCCGCCGGCACATCACCGGGCTCCGACAAGTCGTCCGCATCCACTGCGTCCTCTTCAACAACGTCCGTTTCCTCGTCCGCGTCCTCTTCGATCTGCGCGCACGTCAGCCCAACGGCCCTGTAGCCTTGATCGCACGCGCATGCCGGCGAGTCCCCAACCATGACGCACTGGCCGTGATTCGAGCAGGTAACACCATCGCACGGATTCGTATCATCCGTTTTTCCGCCGCAGGATTGCAGAAAGAGAAGAGCAATGAAAATAAAAACCGGGCCCGCGCGCATTTTGCTCACACGGCACTGCTCGAAAATCATAAACATAATCACAATATTAAATCCAAAGCAGGATAAAGGAAAGAAAGAATGAATGAATTATTGTGATTTGGAATCATCTGCGGTAAACGTATGGTGTGGTGATGAAGATCTGCCCAAAGTGCCTCGAAACTTTTCCCAGGGATTCGGCCTTCTGCCCTTTTCACGGCATCGTCCTCGTGAGGTCCGAGGACGATTGGATCGGCAAAACGATCGACAACAGGTTCCAGATCGTCGAGAAAATAGGCGAAGGGGGCATGGGGAAAGTCTACAAGGCCGTGCAGTCGCACAGCGAGCGTTTCGTGGCCATAAAAATCCTCCCCGCCAACGTCATGAAGGACGCTTCGAAGCGCAGGCGGTTCGAACGCGAGGGGCTGGCGGTTTCCATGATCCAGCACGATCACATCGTGAAAATCTACGACGCCGGAGAAAGCGAGCAGGGAAATCCCTTCCTGGCCATGGAATACCTGCAGGGCAAATCCCTCGAGATTGCCATGCTGGGTGGACCGCTTCCCGTGGGCAGGGCGGTTTTTATCATGAAGCAGATCTGCGAGGCGCTTGGGCCCACGCATGCTCTCGGCATCATTCATCGAGACCTGAAGCCCGGCAACATTTTCCTGGTCGACACGAAGGACGGCGGCGATTTCGTGAAACTGCTGGATTTCGGCATCGCGTTCCTGACCAGCGAGCCGCGCCTGACCGACAAGGGAATCGTGATCGGACCCCCGGAATACATGTCCCCCGAGATCGGGAGCGGCAGGGACAGCGGGCCGACTTCCGCCCAGTATTCGCTCGGGTG
>JBDRLK010000173.1:0-4079 GCA_043813155.1 Pseudomonadota bacterium
GCCGCCACCCCCCCCGCCGTCTCCTCCCCCCGCCCCGCTGAGCCCGTCCGCCGTGATGTAGCCGGTACCCGAGGCAATGCCGAAATCATCGCCACCGATGCCGTGTGCGCCTTCCCCGCCGGGCATTCCGGGGCCTCCCGCACCGCCGGCTCCCCCGCTGCCCTCGATGCCGCCCGAACCGCCGTGCCCGCCGGACCCTCCGCCTCCATGCGGAAAAATGCCCCCGGTCCCGTCAGCCCCCGGGGCGCCGAAAGCGCTCCCCGGAAATCCCGCGTTGCCGCCGTTTCCTCCGGCCCGGCCGCAAGGTGACGAGCCCCCGCTCCCCGGCGACGGGTAGGAACAGCCGCCTTCATCAACTTCACATCCGTTTCCGCCGGCCGAGCCTGAAGCGCCGCCTTCCCCCTGCACACCCCCTTCACCGTCACTGCCGGCACTCCCGTCGACAACCAGGATGCGCACGGCCCGGATCGAGAGGCTCTCGGCCCCTGCCGCATAAATGCCGTACACGCTGCCCGAAGCGTCCGCTCCCCTCACGTCCACGGTAAGGCACGCCGCAGAGGCCCCTTCCGTGCCCGAAGCCACGATACCCGTGAAAAACGTTTCCGCGATAATCGTGACGCGGCCGGGGTCGCACTCGAATGAGCCGTCACGGAGGTATCCCCCGTAAAGCCGCAGGTCCCCCTCCAGCCTGACCGGCTCGTAATAAATGCCTTCCGTCACGTTGATGCGGCTGATGGTCCCGCCCGCCGAGGCCAGCTCCACGGCCCTTCCAATCGAACGCACGGGCTCCTCAAATGTGCCGTCATGCTCGTCGAGACCAAAAACGGAAACCCAGATCGCCTCCTCTTCCGCCGCTTCCTCTTCCTCCGGGTCATCATAATCCTCGCTCGCCGCATCGACGGGCTCAGGCGACCCGTCGTCCTGCTGCGCGTCTTCGAGCGCATCGAAAGGACCGTCGTCTTCGACAACATCCCCATCCTCAGCCCGATCTTCGACTGTATCGTCGAGCTCATCCTCACTCTCCTCGTCAACAGTCACATCCATGTCGGGAAAATCGGCCCGATCGACGTCCCATTCGGCCCAGTCCGCAGCATCCACCCCTTCGACCATGGCATCCCGGCTTCCGCGTCCTTTCAGATCGAGGGCACAGAACGTTAGAAAGACTACGGCCACACCGGGAAGGGTCTTTTTAGCGATCCGTGCGATTATACCAGCCGTCATAATTCGAAAGTGCGCCGGGCCGCCCGCATTCAACGGCGACCGGGCCGGATCATTGGTTAAAACAAACTCGGCCACGATGGCGCTTTTTTCCCTTTCCATCATCTTATGAATCGGCATGAAAAGTCAAGAAGGCGCGGCGCAGGGGAAAATGCGGTCATGCGTCTTTTCCTCCGCCCGATAGCGACTATCCGGTATTGACATAGCCGGTGTTTAATGATTCACTGTTTACTGCAAGAAAAGGAGCATAAAATGGTTGAGGCTTATGTACTGATCAACTGCGAACGCGGCCAGGCCGGAAACGCCGTAAAAAAAATCAAGGAGCTCGGCGGTGTCAAACAGGTGAGACTCGTTACCGGGCTTCATGACATCGTTGCGCTTGTCGAAGGCGAAGACCTGACGACACTTGCCGGCACCATCCTGGATAAGCTGCAGAAGACTGATGGCGTCAGCAGGACCGTGACGATGATCGCGGTGGATTTGTAAGCCGCCCGCGCTGAGCGGCATTGCGGTTTAGAGGGTGTCTTATAAACCTCTCGGGTAGGGGAGCCTTCAGGCTCCCGTAGTTCTACAGGTGCGCCCGGGGCGTGCGGCACAATGGGCGGCTTAAACCGCCCCTACCCGCGTTTTGGGAATTGGAAGATCGATGAGCTGGTGAGTTCATAATGGAAAATCAAAACGTTATAAAAAAAGAAGAGTTCGACACCTTCCTGGCCGGAGCCGTGAAAAAAGGCGCGAGCGATATCCACCTGAAAACCGGTGTGCCCCCGGTCCTGAGAGTGGACGGAGTGTTGAAGCAGATCAAATCCGGCCCCATGAGCAGCGCCGACATGGAGGCCGTTGCGACTTATATCCTGACACACAAGATCCGGCCCCCGTCCCTGGAAGAGCTGACACAGATCGACCTGCCCTATTCCGTGGCCAAGGTATGCCGATTCAGGGTCAGCATCTTCAAGCAGAGAGGATCGCTGTCCGCCGTCCTCCGGAGCATTCCCATGAATGTTCCGTCTTTTCAGGTTCTCGGGCTTCCTCCGGTTGTCCTGACCATTTCTGAAGAGGACAGGGGATTGATCCTGGTCACGGGAGCCACGGGAAGCGGCAAGAGCTCCACGCTCGCGGCCATGCTGAATCACGTAAACGAGACCAAGGCCGTTCACATCATAACAATCGAGGACCCCATCGAGTTCGTGCACAAGGACATCAAGGCAACGTTGTCCCAGAGAGAGGTGGGCTCGGACACGGAGGGCTTCAACGAAGCCCTGCGTGCGGCGCTGCGCCAGGACCCCGACGTTATCCTCGTGGGCGAGATCCGCGACCACGAAACCATCGATATCGCGCTCAAGGCCGCTGAAACCGGACACCTCGTCCTCTCCACTATTCATACGCCCGACACCGGCAAGACGCTCGGCAGGCTGCTTGCGCTGTTCCCTCCCGAAGAGCAGGAGCTCATTCGCCACAGGCTGTGCGACAACCTGAGGGCGATCATCTCCCAGAGGCTCCTGAGAAAAGCGGACGGCAGGGGGCGTGTCGCAGCGCTCGAAATCATGATCGTTACCGGTACCGTGCGGGACTGGCTGCTCGAGATGGAGCACCCGTCGACCATCAAGGATATCATTGAAAAAAGCCGTTTGCAGTACTCGATGCAGACATTCGACCAGTGCCTCACCGACCTGTACAAGGGAGGGCTCATTACACTCGAGGCGGCCAAGGCCGCGGCGTCTGCGCCGGGCGACTTTGTCCGGGCCCTTCACTTTGATGAATAGAAGGTTGAACCATTCGGCAATGAGGGAAAAGTGAAAAAATCTTTATTGATCGCCGCACTCGTACTGTCCGTTCTCACCGTGACCCGCCAGGCCGGGGCGGTCGGCTTTCATCACTTCGAGCACTCCGCGCTATCCACGGGAATGGGCAACGCCCGCACGGCCCTGTGGGATGACGCCAGCTCGCTCTTCTTCAACCCGGCGGCCATCACCGAGCTGCGCGGATTCCAGCTTTCCATCGGGGACACGCTCTTTGTCCCCAAAGGCGGCTACACGCCGCTTCCAGAAGACGAGCGCACGCACGGGGATCTCGACGGCGTCAATTCCTCGAACGGCGACGAGAGGATGCTCTACCCCTTCCACATCTTTTTCACCGCGGAAACGACGAGCTGGCTGACACTTGGAATCAGCATCACCAATCCTTTCGGCCTGGGAAGCTTCTGGCCCGAGGACTGGGACGGCCGCTTCATTTCAACGCAGATGATGCTGAGGACGTTTTTTTTCCAGCCCGCTGCGGCCGTGAGCATTTCCCGGCTTCTCAAGCTGCCGGACGACATTCTCATCAGCTTCGGCATCGGCGTGAATGTCGTGTACGGCGACATCATGAGCAGGCGTCAGGTCGATCTTTCACTCTTCAGCGTTGAAGGCGAAGCCGAAGCCACCATGAAACTCGATGGCACCGGCCACGGGTTCGGGGCAAATTACGCTCTTCTGGTTGCATGGAAACCCTGGTTCTCGATCGGCTTCTCTGCAAGAAGCAATGTTCACATGAACTTCAGCGGCGATGCCGGATTCAGCAATATCGACCCCGAGATCGCCGAGATGATGGAAATCATCGGAATCATCCTTCCCGAGTCAACCGGGTTTAACTCATCCATCAACCTGCCCTGGAACATGAACCTCGGTATCGCCTTTCACGGGCTCAAGAAGTTTACCTTCGCCGTTGACCTGTACATCGCCCTGTGGGAATCCTATGACGAGCTGCGCGTCCACTTCGACTGTGTAGACGAAGGAACCTGCTACGGCGGGCTCAACGATGACGCCGTTTTCCCAAAGAACTGGAAGAAGGGGTACCAGATATGCGCGGGCGCCGAGTACCGC
>JBDRLK010000174.1:0-2746 GCA_043813155.1 Pseudomonadota bacterium
CAGGATCGGATCGATCACGTACAGCCTGTCGGCGTTGTAACAGGTCGCGTAGACATAGTAGCGGTCCCAGCCTTCGGGCTGCCACACATTGACCATGCTCGGTCCCTGGTCGAGCGGGACTACGTCAATGACCTCGTTTTCCGGCCACCCTCCTTCATCGATCGTCGTATCGGCTATAACGAGGGAGTTTGGCGACCGGTTCGAAATGAAAGCCCGCGTTCCGTCGGGTGAAAAATCAATGGCCCTGGCGTCATTGCCGCTGAGAAGACCGCTCATCCTGATGGATGAGCCGAAATAAAACCTGGGCTCGTTGTCATAGTCCATCGAGTCCCAGACGAACCTGAACGCGGCGACGGACGAGCTGGACCGGCTCGTGGCCAGGAAAATATCCCTGGCCGGGTGCTTGACGATGGATGAAATGCTGTCGGCGAAAGACGTGTCCACGTAAAGGAGCGCCGGAGGAATGTCGCGCCCGATGTCCGATCCGGGGTCCACCATGAATACGCTTACCTCATTCGACGTGAGGTGGGAGACGAACACCCATCCCTCCCTCTCGACGCTGATGGCGTACGGGTCCGAGGGAAGGCTGATATCCTCGCTTCTGCTCACGACGTGGTTCGCATCGCACTCCCTGCTGGAATCACCGGGGTCGAAGCAGGTAATCCTTTCCCCGGGCGCGGCTTCCTCGTCCAGGTTCAGAACGGTCAGCGAGTTGTTGCCCCTCACGGTCATGTATATTCTCCTGCCTTCGGGAGACAGGGCCATGAAGGATGCGTAGGAGCCTATGAGCACGGTCTCCTCTTCGGGCACAAAGTCCTCCTGCACGGTAAAGGGCTCGCACACGCTGTCGGGACATTCCGTCCTGATCATTGCGTCCACGGCGTCCAGGTCGACTACGACGAGCGTTCCCAATTCCCAGGCAAGGTTGAAGTTGGAATTGGCCACCAGAAGATACCTGTCCTGCGGCGTGATGATCGCGGCGGTGGGGAAGTGAAATTCCTCGCGGGACGGCTCCACGCCCTTTGCATTAGAAAAGCATCCGGCAGGCCCCGCGGGGGAGGCAAGGGCCATGGCAATGAAAAGGGCAAAGGTTATTGAAACAATTTTTTCCATGGTTTGTTAAGCCTGAAAGAAAGACTGCATTAATATCTAATTGTATTCCAATTTAAAATCAACTTAAATGTGCCATCTGGGCATAAAAAATGCAAGCCCCGCCCGTCAAAAAACCCCCCGTAAAACGCGATATTTATTTCCCCGGCACCTTGACATCACAGGCCATCCCAATAAAATGAGGTGAAACTAAAAAGAAAGCGGACACTATAAGAGGCTTGTTTAAAGCAAGCACCTCGGGAGAATCAGGGCAAGGAATGGCGTTTAAAAACCCGATAGTCGTCAGGGGAGCACGGCAGCACAATTTAAAGAACATCAATGTCACGATCCCTCGCGGGCGGCTGGTCGTTATCACCGGCCTGTCGGGCAGCGGCAAATCATCTCTGGCTTTCGACACGATTTACGCCGAGGGGCAGAGACGATACGTGGAAAGCCTGTCCGCCTACGCCCGCCAGTTCCTCGAGCAGATGCCGAAGCCGGTGGTTGACGGCATCGAGGGCCTTTCCCCCACCATAAGCATCGAGCAGAGGCTTGGAAGCAAGAACCCGCGTTCCACCGTCGGCACGATCACGGAAATATATGACTACCTGCGGCTTCTCTTCGCCCGCCTCGGACGGCCTCACTGCTTCAAGTGCGGCCGCCCCATCACGTCGCGCACGGTCCAGCAGATGGTGGACCAGATCATGGACCTGCCCTCGCGCACGCGCTTTTCAATACTCGCCCCGGTCGTGAAGGACCGCAAGGGCGAGTTCAGGAAGGAGCTCGAGAAGCTGCGAAAGGAAGGGTTCGTTCGCGTCAACGTCGACGGGGATGTCTACGATCTGTCCGAGGACATAAAGCTGGACAGGGCAAAGAAGCACACCCTGGAGGTTTACGTGGACAGGCTCGTGGTCAAGCCCGACATTGCCAGGAGGCTCGCCGACAGCCTTGAAATCGGGCTGAATTACGGTGACAGGACCGTGAAGATCTCCATCGTGGACGGTGAAGACATCCTGATGAGCAAGCGCTTCGCCTGCGTCGACTGCGGCGTGTCCCTGCCCGAAATAAGCCCGAGGCTGTTTTCCTTCAACAACCCGCTCGGGGCGTGCCAGGATTGCGGCGGGCTGGGCGAGATCTACGTGTTCGATCCCCTGTCCATCATCCCCGACGCGGACCTGTCCCTCAGGGAAGGGGCCATCGCGCCCTGGCGGCGCAAGAGCGGCGCGTTCTTTCAGAACCTGCTCGAATCGGTCGCCAAGCACTATGATATCGATCTGGACACGTCCTGGAGGAAGCAGCCGGACAAAGCGAAAAAGCTGATCCTCTACGGAACCGACGAGGAGTTCGAGTTCACGTTCAAGTCCGAGGACCACGTGCATATCTTCCGCAGGAACTTCGAGGGCGTCATCCCCAACCTGGAGCGGCGAAGGGCGGAGTACGAACGCAAGAGCAAGGAAGAAGGCAGGGAAATAGACGACGACCAGTACAACTTCCTCAACGAGGAGTTCAACAGGTACATCACCTCGAAACCGTGCGGCTCCTGCAAAGGGGGAAGGCTCAGGGCGGAGATCCTTCACATCACTGTCGGCGGGAGCAACATATGGGAAATATCGCAGCTCAACATAACGGACCTGCGCAATTTCCTCGTCGGCATTCC
>JBDRLK010000175.1:0-3834 GCA_043813155.1 Pseudomonadota bacterium
CCTGCCCGGCCGGGGCGGGCGCGTCGGTCTTCCGGCCCGCGGGCGCTTCCGCGGTCTTCTGACCCGAGCCGCACGCCGCGATGAGTAAGGCGGCCAGGAGTGTTGTCAGAATGTTCCTCATGGTTATCTCCTTCCTTGTCAGCTCACTTTTTTCATTCAGGCTGATACTCGAAAGCGCCGGCATCGCATTGCCCGTGTATTAGACTATCCTTGAATCGCAAAATCAAGGCATGGCTGAGGATTGATATCCACCGGACGGGCTTGATTTCACAAGAAAACATGCTTTATAGTTTTAAGCTGTTTCTGAGATCGATTTCATGGCACGCCGAGCTTGTCCCGAGCAAAGCGAGGGAGCCGCGCTTGCGTGCAGCTACATTTTATCGGAGGACCTCGTGGAAGGAACCATCTACCTTGACAATGCAGCCACCTCGTTTCCCAAGCCCGACGTGGTGCGCCATGCCATGAGCACGTTCTGCCGCCAGTCCGGGGTCAATCCCGGCCGGTCGGGGTGCGACCTGGGGCTGCGGGCCGAGGCCATGGTTTTCGGGACGCGCAAGAAGCTCACGGCGTTCTTCAACCGGAGCCTGGTCAAGGCCGGCAGAGAGAAAGACCCCAACCGCCTCTGCTTTACGCCCAATGCCACGGCCAGCCTGAACTTCATTGTCAACGGCTGCCTCAGCCCGGGAGACCATGTCGTGACGACCATCGTGGAGCACAACTCCGTGATCAGGCCCGTGAACCATTTTACAAAGCGAGGCGGTGAGTCCACCTATGTCGGCGCCGATCCCGAGGGGTACGTGGACCCGGAGGAAATTCGCAGGGCCATCAGGAAGAACACGCGCCTCGTGATCGTCAACCACGCGTCCAATGTGATCGGCGTGGTCCAGGACATCGAGGCCATAGGCGCCGTGTGCAGGGACGAGGGCGTACCCTTTGCCATTGACGCGGCCCAGACCGCCGGGATCCTTCCCATCGACATGAAGGAGTGCAACATCAGCTATCTTGCCTTCACGGGCCACAAGGGCCTCTTCGGCCCCACGGGCATCGGCGGTATCTGCGTGGCCGACGACGCAAGGATATGCCCTTCCCTGTACGGCGGAACGGGCGTGAACTCGGCCGATCCCTATCACGTGGAAGAGTGGCCCCACACCCTGGAGGCCGGGACCCAGAACCTGGGAGGGATCGCGGGCCTTGACGCGGCCCAGGACTGGCTCGCTGAAAAGGGAATCGACAACATCTACAAGCACGAAATCGGCCTGCTGAGCATGCTCATGGACGGGCTGAAGAAGATCGACAAGGTGACGATCCACGGCCACACCCGGACCGACCGGCGCGTGGCGGTTTGCTCGTTCACCATCGAGGGGCGCAACCCGGCCGAGGTGGGCACGTTCCTGGACGTGGACTACAACATTCTCACGCGCACGGGCCTGGAGTGCGCACCTCTGATCCACAAGCACCTGGGGACGTTCCCCAAGGGCACGATCCGCTTCTCCATCGGTCCTTTCAACACCGAGGACCACATCCAGCAGGCTATCAAAGCTGTCCACGAGATTGCGAGCCAGTGACCCCGGCTCCTGCCACTTGATTTTCGCTTGAATTCATGCCCCTGACATGCTTTAATAATATCAGTTGAAATGTAGTGCGGCCCTTTAGGGCCGCTTCGGCGGGGCTTAATCCCCGAACTACAAAATGTACAGAGGGAGTGATGATGAAAGCGAGATATTCGATCCTGGTGCTGCCGGCACTTTTTTCCATGGCATGCGGGGGCTCGCTCGATAAGTTCGACCTGGACGCGGAATCGGGCGATGAAACTGATATTGCAGATGATGCCGCGGGCGAGGGCCCGCCGGATATTGTTACCGACCTGTCTTTTGATTTTGTTCCGGACATTAACATGGACAATATCCCGGACCCGGTCGTGGATTTTATGCCGGATATCCCCGTGGAGCCGCCCGTGGATATCACCATGGACACTCCTTTGGACGCGACCCCTTCAGGCTGCGCCAGCGGTTCCAACTCGCAGGTCTTTGCCGGAGGCGCCATGGCAGGATGCGCAGGCAGCGTGTTCTACTCTGATCGCGATACGCTTTGCGCGCCAGGCTGGCACACCTGCGCGGCGGCGGGGTGGGTCGATCTTCGAGGCGGTGTGGCTCCAACCCATAACTACTGGACCTCGGATGCGCTTCGTTACAACGGGTATGACACGGGCAACTGCTGGGTCCAGCTGGAGGGCGGGAACCGGTGCGCCCCGGAGAGCGCGCCCATGCGCGTGTGCGCCGGCTACAGCGACCCGGAGAGCAACAGGTGCAACTGGATCAACTGCGGGCTCAACAGCGCGGCGCCCAACGAGTTCTTCGGCGGCTGCAACGGCAATTACACGGCCGGCACGCTCTGCTGCAGGTAGTTTCAGTCGCCCCTACCCCCGTCGGGCAGGGGAGGCTTCAGCCTCCATCGGTTTTTTATGGAAAATATGGAAATCCTGTGCTATGTTTAACTGAAATACATCCCTGAAGCTGTTTCTGGGAGCAAAACAGGAGGAAGAGCATGAATCGTACAATTACATGGATCTGGAGGTCTTTTGTCTTTACCCTGGTGCTGTCCATTCCACTCTGTCTAGGGAATTGCACGTCCAAGGACAAGCAGCCGGAAGAGGGGGACCCGTGCGACAGTTACCTGGACGCGTTCTGCCTGGATCTGAACAGCCCCTTCATGATGTCGTGCCACAACCTTTCGTATTATATAATAATAGATTGCAGAGATTCGTGCGCAGAGGACGGAATGGAGTGGAACGGGGAGTGCAGTTACTACGAAGAAAGAGGCCGCGATGTCTGCTGGTGCACGGACACAACGCCGGCCGGCACCCAGGTGGGCGACCTGCCCATGTACGTGGAGGGCGAAAAGAGCCCGGACCCCATGCCCACGCCGACGAGCTACGGGGACGAGCCGGTCATCAGCGGCTACACGGCCACGGCGACCAGCGGAACGACATTTAAAATCGAGTTCGACGTGATAAGCCCATACCCCGTCACGAAGATGCACATGGAAATGAACGGAGAGCACTACATCGCCGACATCGAGCCGCAGGGCACGGGCGAGGTGGGCGACATCGACGCGTGCCAGATCCTGGCCGACGCAACGGGCATCACGTGCACCCAGGCCTGCGTGGATGCCTGCACGTGCGTGACATGCAGCGATTCGACCATCCAGAGCAATATCAGGCAAGCATGCAGTGTGGGCTGCTCCACCTCGTACGCGCAGGGCGGAATCGGCCCGGGCCAGACGTTTGCAAGCGAGGTCGATGCCGCGGACAAGATCGTCAACGGCTACAGCACGGTCCCGGGGTTGATAAACGGCATGCCCTGCAGCGGATCCGTGTGCTCCGCTGTCAACACGACGCCGCCGGTAGAGGTGCGGTTCAACCTGGTCTCGACAGACTACAGTTTCCTCGACGGCTGGGAAACGGGCTGCCTCGTGGCCGAGTCCCTGCCCCCGGAGCCCAGGCCGTCGATCAGCCCGGACCCTGCCTTTCCGCCCAATGGCCTGCGCACGGACGTCAAGAGCTGCTTCGGCCCCTGATCTTGATTCCACAATTTGCATAACGGAAATGTAGTGCGGGGCTTTAGCCCCGCCGGGAGCGGCTCGACCCAGGAGCGGCCCGTAAAGGGCCGCACTACATTTCGCTGGTCTAAGGGCTCGCGAAATAATAACTTCCCATTTTGAGGCGTATTTCTAACATTATGTTTACCAAGCTTCTTCTGGGCGCCGAGGCGCCCGGCTGGCAAGGCGCGGGGTCCCCGTCACGACGGAGGCATAGTCGTTCTATGTCGACGAGTG